>JBFLWC010000324.1:0-9567 GCA_040758415.1 Bacteroidota bacterium
TAACTCATCCAGATCTAACAAAAATATCTTTAGAAGATGCAGAGAAAGAATTGGTGGATTCAAAAAATGTTCTGGAAAAGAAACTCGGGATAGAAATCAAAACTCTTGCTTATCCTTACGGCAATTGTAACGAAGAAATAAAAGAAATAACGCTCAAAGCTGGATATAAATTTGCATTTGCAACAGATAAAGCTCCGCTAGGTTTGCACGAGGATATTTATCAAATAAGAAGAATCGGAATTTTTCCGAACACAACAGTTCAAGGTTTGGCAAGAAAAGTAAAAGGCAATTATATTTTCAAGAGAGAAAAAAAGGATTCACCTTTTTTGCAAATACCCCGGTTATATAATTGAGAGCTTAGGAATCAGAGGGCGAAATTCAAAACACAATCCGCCTCCGTCATCCGTCAACTGACGGAGACTGATGGCGGACAAAGCACGAAAGGCGATTTACGAAGTACGAAGCTGAACTTTTTACGCCTGCCCCGACACAAGTCGGGGTCTCGCTTCTAGCATTTCACGTCTCGTGCCTGGCCGCCGCAGTGTACTACTTCAAAATTTCTTCCAACTGTTTTGCATCAATTTTCAATAAGCCATTCGGAAGAAGCCGCGGAGTTAATTCCCGCCAGTTTTTATCTTTAGCAAAAATTTCTTTGAAAAGCGGCAAAGCTTCTTTCATCATTCCTTTGTTGGCAAATGCAACAGCAGTCCAATATTTCATCTCAAGGTTATCGGGAAACATTTTCATTGCCGATGAATATTCTTTCATCGCGGTGTCCATATCATTTTTTTCTACAGCAAGGTCACCGTTGTTCATATGTTCGTAAGCGCGGTGAACTTTGAGTAGTCTTCGCAATTCAACAAGAGGGGCATGGTTGTCATCCACGCGTAGATCAACTAAACGGTCTTCCCATATTTTTCCTGTAGATTTGCCCCGTACAACAAGCAGTGCAGCCGATTGTTTTCCGCGAATGTCTCCGCCAGCTTTTTCTGCAGCTTCAAGTGCAGTCAGCATTCGTTCCGCAAGCGGACCTTTTGAATTTTTAAATGCTTCTGCCATTGCAGGCCAGACTTTATCGGACGACATTAAATTAGCCTGCACTGAAAAGTTTTCTCCTACAATATTTCCTGCTGGTTGAATACAATTTTTTCCGGTGAACGACGCAGCTCTTCCTTTCGAATCAAGAACGGCAAGCTGCCGGAATTCTCTTCCTTCATCACTCTTAATTAATTCGTCAACAATTTCCTGCGGGCTCATATCTTTCTTCAGCAATTCTAATCCACGCGGTCCGAAGGAAGGATTTACAAAAGATTGAGTAGCCACAACTCCTACGCCCGCTTCACCCCAACTTACAATTGTTCCAACAGAAAACCAATGCGATTGAACAGCAACACCCATATCGCCGGTCTTTTCGTCAAATGCTACGATTGAATAGGTGTGTGCAAACGGAGAATCTGTTTTGTATAGTTGCGCGTTCAGAATTGAGAATTGAGAATTGAGAATTAAGAATTGTGCAATGAAAAATAATACAAATGGAATTTTCGATTTCATTTTTATCTCCATGATAAATCCGATGATAAATTATAATTTTCTGATTGATTGAACAAATGTTCTGGATGCTCGGTGCTTGTTTCTGGATGCTGGATGAATTGAGAATAAAAAAATCGAATTGTAGATTGAGTATCCAATATTTATAAAACCGATCCTCCGTAAGCGGACTGAATACTAATGGCTAAACGCTAAAAGCTCTCTCGCTTTTTTTTTATTTCTTTTCGCAACGGGAATAATTTCTTAATTTCAATACAAACAAAATTTTTTTATGAAATCTTTTATGAAAAAGAGAACGCTTCCGCTGCATACAAAAATTTTTGTTGGCTTATTTGTTGGAATTTTTTTAGGACTGCTTGCCAACATTTTTCTTAACGGCAATAAAGATATTCAATGGATCGCAGGAAATATTGCTTATCCCGCCGGTCAGCTTTTTCTCAGGTTGATTTTCATGATAATCATTCCACTAATTTTCACTGCAATTGTTCTTGGCGTTGCAGATTTCAAAGAGATAAATAAAATTGGAAGAATTGGCGGAAAAGTTTTGTTGTTTACAGTTGTTATCACTACCGTTTCTGTTTTGATAGGAATGACGATTGTAAATATTGTTCAGCCAGGCAGCGGAATTTCTGAAGATAAAAGAGCTGCGTTAACCCAGGCGATAGCAAATAACCAAATCGTCTCCGGGATAATTTCTACAGCGAAAGAATCAAAAGGTTTTCTTCAGATAATAGTTGAACTCGTTCCCCGCAATCCTTTCGCAGAAATTGTGAATTACCTTGATCCGAATTATCGGGGCGGGGGATTGCTATCAATAATGTTCTTTGCACTGATTTTTGGAATTGCAATGGCGGTTTCTGACAATGGACGAACTGAAGCTCTTACAAAAACATTACATGGCGTTTATGATGTTGTGATGAAGATAATTGATTTTGCAATGCGGTTAGCCCCTTACGGAGTTGCGGCGCTTGTCTTCTCAACGGCATCGCAGTTAGGATTGCAGATGATCGGAATTTTGCTGAAGTACGTTTTGGTTGTCTTGTTTGCGCTTACACTTCATTTTTTTTTAACGTATGGAGCGGTAATAAAATATCTGGTAAAAAGAAGTCCAAAAGAATTTTTCAAAGGAATAAGCGAGGTAATCATTACAGCTTTTTCAACAAGCTCGTCGAATGCAACACTGCCAACTTCAATCCGTGTTTCGATTGATAAATTAAAACTCGACAAAGATATAACCAATTTTGTTTTAACAATTGGCGCTACTGCAAATCAAAATGGAACCGCGTTATATGAGGGAATTACTGTTTTATTCTTAGCTCAGTTTTATGGAATTGATTTGTCGCTGGCTCAACAGTTTGTTGTTGTATTTCTTTCGATACTTGCCGGAGTTGGAACGGCAGGTGTGCCGGGTGGTTCTTTGCCGCTTGTAGTTATGGTTTTACAAACGGTAGGAATTCCTGCCGAAGGTATCGGAATAATTTTGGGCGTCGACAGGGTTCTTGATATGTCTAGAACAGTTGTAAACGTGAGCGGCGATATTGTTCTTGCAAGCTGGGTTGATGCATCGGAGAGTAAAAGCCCATCCCAACCCTTCCCACTATAGTGGCAATGCCAAAAGGTAGGGCTTTTAAAAAATTCTTTTTACTTCTGACTTCGTAACTCGTACTTTATTTCGCTTGCTCGCATAGTTCCGTTAGCACACCGTAAGATGATTTTGGATGAAGAAATGCAATGTTCATACCTTCGGCACCGCGGCGCGGTTCTTTGTCAATCAACCGAACACCTTTTGATTCAATCTCTTTCAGCGCATTTTTTAAATTGTTAACCGCGAATGCAACGTGATGAATTCCTTCGCCTTTCTTTTCAATAAACTTTTCAATCGGTCCGTCCGGTTCGGTTGATTCGAGCAATTCTATTTTAGTTTGTCCAACAATGAAAAATGCAGTTTTCACTTTTTGATCTTTCACTTCCTCTATTGCATAACATTTTAAACCGAGCACATCTTCATAAAACTTTATTGATTCATCCAAATTTTTTACTGCTATTCCAATATGTTCGATATGAGTTATTTGCATATTAATTCCCTCAATTTTTTTATTTCGTACTTCGTCCTTCGTCCTTCGTCCTTCGTACTTCGTCCTTCGTCCTTCGTACTTATACATTTACCTGCTCTTTATATTCGCCAAAGACTTCGCGCATCGTGTTACAAATTTCGCCAATGCTTGCATAAGATTTTACCGCTTCGATGATGAATGGCATCAAGTTATTGCTGCCTTGTGCAGCTTGTTTAAGAGCAACTAATTTTTCTTTTACTTCTTTGTTATTTCGCTGCATGCGTACCTTATTCAAAAATTCGATTTGTCCGTGTTGAATTTCTTCATTAATTCTTAGAAGCTCACCGCTATATTCTTCTTTCTCCTGAAATTTATTCACTCCAACAACAACACGTTTGCCGCACTCGAGCTCTTGATTAAATTTATAAGCAGATTTTAGGATCTCTGTTTGCACATATCCTTCTTCGATTGCCTTTATCATTCCACCCATTGCATCAATCCTGTTGATATATTCTTCGGCTTCTTTTTCGATTTGGTTGGTGAGCGCTTCAATATAATACGAACCGGCAAGCGGATCAATTGTGTTTGTAATGCCGCTTTCATAGGCAACTATTTGTTGTGTGCGCAATGCAATCTTTGCCGATTCTTGAGTAGGAAGAGCGAGTGCTTCATCGCGCGAATTAGTATGTAAGCTCTGAGTTCCGCCGAGCACAGCGGCAATCGTTTGAATAGTAACACGGACGATGTTGTTGTCAACCTGCTGTGCTGTGAGTGTAGAACCGGCAGTTTGTGTGTGGAAGCGCAGCATCTGCGATTTATCTTTCTTCGCATCAAATCTTTCTTTCATAATCTTTGCCCACAATCTGCGGGCTGCGCGGTACTTTGCAACTTCTTCAAGCAAATCATTATGTGCATTAAAGAAGAATGAAATCTGCCCTGCAAACTCATCAATATTTAACCCCGCATTGATTGCAGCATTAACGTAAGCAATTCCGTCTGCAAGTGTAAATCCAACTTCCTGCGCTGCAGTTGAGCCCGCTTCACGAATGTGATAACCTGAGATGGAAATTGTATTCCATTTTGGAACTTCCTTTGAACAGAATTCAAAAATGTTAGTGATTAGCCGCATTGATTGTTTAGGCGGATAAATATAAGTGCCGCGCGCAGTATATTCTTTTAAGATGTCATTCTGAATTGTTCCGCTGATTTTGTTTCTGCTCACACCCTGTTTTTCTGCTGTTGCAATATACATCGCAAGCAAAACAGAAGCCGGAGCGTTGATTGTCATTGATGTCGAAACTTTATCAAGCGGTATCCCATCGAACAAAATTTCCATATCGGCAAGAGTATCAATAGCAACCCCAACCTTTCCAACTTCGCCAAATGCCATCGGGTCATCACTATCGTAGCCGATTTGTGTAGGGAGATCGAACGCAACGGATAAACCGCTTTGTCCCTGCGCTAATAGGTACCGGTATCTCTTGTTCGATCCCTTTGCAGTTCCGAAGCCGGCATATTGTCTCATTGTCCAAAATTTTCCCCGGTACATTGTTGGCTGCACACCCCGTGTAAAAGGGTATTCGCCCGGATAGCCGATCTTCTCATTGTAGCTTTCAAGTTCAAGGTCGTTCGGAAAGTAAAGTTGTTTTACAGAAGTGAATGATTGAGTTGTAAATTCTTTTTGCCGCTCGGGGTATTTTGAAATTGTTTTCTCATATAAATTTTTGTCCCATCTGTTGTAAGCATCTTGAACTTTCTTTTTGAGGTCTTCTAAGTTCATAGGGCATTTTCCTTTTTAAAGACTAATTGATGTTACAATTGCAATTTCTAAATCCAAAATCCGAAATCTGAAATTCAAAATCCAAAGCTCAAAATCCAAAATTCAAAATCCAATCCCGCCAAGGCGCATAGACGTCAACTTAATTTTATTTATTGATGCAATAAGTAGGGCCGGGGTAACCCTGCTTACCGCAGGCAAGCTCGACCCTACTGATGAATTTTTGGGGGTTAAAAATCTTATTTTAGCATCAAGGAAAAACAGAAAAAGACTAAAAAAAATGAATAACATAATAAATCATCCGGTCATTAGTGTTGATGAAATTATTCGTCCCACGCGTGTTGAAGTTGATCTAAAATTATTAGCCGAAAACTACAATAAAATTAAACAACACGTTGCTCCTGCCGGAATGATGCCGATACTCAAAGCAAATGCTTACGGACACGGGTTGGTGCGTGTTGCTCAACTAATGCAGGACTTGAAAGCAGATTACATCGGCGTTGCAGTTCTTGAGGAAGGGATTCTACTCAGAGAATCAGGCATAAACATTCCAATACTTGTGCTTGGAGGTATTTGGGGAAATCAAATTCCTCTTTTCTTAAAACATAATTTAACTATCACTGCGTCATCTATCGAGAAGTTGAATCAGATAGAGGAATTTGCAAGTCAGATGAAAATAAAAGCAAAAGTTCATCTTAAAATTGATACCGGAATGGAACGGATCGGTGTTCATTACTATACTGCGGAAAAATTTCTTGAAGCAGCTTCGAAATGCAAAAAGATAGAAGTTGAGGGGATTTATTCTCATTTCTCTAATTCAGAAGGTAAGGATCCAACTTACACACGCTTACAACTCGAACGCTTTCATGAAGTGTTGAGTTTTTTTGAAAAACATTCGATTGCTATGCCGATGCGTCATATCTCAAATTCAGGCGCAATACTTCAGATGCCGGATGCAAATCTTGATATGGTTCGCCCCGGCATTTTGATGTACGGAGTTTATCCTTCAATAGAAATTTCAAAAACAATTTCTGTTACACCGGCACTGACGTGGAAATCATTAGTCGTTTACTTTAAAGTAATTAAAGCGGGTCATCCTGTAGGATACGGCTCCACCTGGAAATCAGAACACAACATCCGCGCAGTTACAGTACCGGTCGGCTACGGAGATGGATATTTAAGAAGCATGAGCGGCAATGCAGAAGTGTTGATTAGAGGTAAAAGATATCCTGTTGTAGGAACAATTTCGATGGATCAAATTGTTGTAAACATTGAAAACGACAGCGCATATAACGGCGATGAGGTTATTTTGATTGGACAAAACGGCAGCAATTCAATCACTTGCGAAGAACTTGCCCGATGGGCGGGAACAATTCCTTACGAGATTTTAACTAACATTAATACGCGAGTGCCAAGAGTATACGTGTAATGTTGCAAACATAATGCCATCAAACAACAGACGCATAAGAATAAAAGACCAGCTCTTGTTCTAATGCCTCGAGCCCTTCTTTCATCTTCTCTCTCACTTTTTCTGTTTCTTCCATCATTTCGGGAATAATTTCTTTATAATAGTTTATTCCTTCTAACAAATTTGAGATGAACGTGTAAAAAAAATCTTCCGATTGTGCGGGAACCATTTTTGTTTCATTCTCCATCTTTTTTTGTAAGTAATCAATATAGAGTTCCAGTTCTTTTAAAAACATATTCGGACGGTTGTGATGGGTTATTAAATTTATTTTTCCGTAAATGTGGTCAACCATTTCCTTAAGTGTTGCAATCTTTGAAAAATATGCGAGGTTCGGACCGGGGCAAACAGATACGGCACGGCTTTGTTTTGGTGTTTCAATTTTATTAACAATCAAAGCGGGAACCGTGAGCCCCTCGCAAAGACATACTTTATCAACGGTCTTATCAAATTCTTTTTTGAACTCTTCGTCGTCAGCACAACTTTTCTTTAGTCCGGCTATTTTTTTATTTATGTAAGTAATAGATGCAGTGCATAATGGTTTATCTGAATATTCTTTGTTGGATACCAAAAACTTTTTAGGACACGGGCTGCCAGGTTTACCTTTTTCTATTCTTTCAACTTTTTCGAGATCTTTGCTGTTGCCTCGTAAACTGTTAAAAGGAACTCCTAAAGGAGATATGTCGCTTAAATAAAAATCTTCTTCTTTGGCAGCAGAAAGTTTTTGCAAAGTATAATCATCAACGTTCATAACTTCCGGCACTAACAGAAAGGGACTTCCCCATCCAACAGATTTTACACCGTAGCGGCGAATTAAAAACTCCTGTTCTGTTGATTTGCCAACTCCGCCTTGAACTGTTACATCAATATTTAATTTACCATCTTCAATAGGAATCCCCTTTTTGTTGAGAGCTTGAAGAAATATTTCTTTCAACAATTCCAGCAATTCATTTTTTCTATTTTTGAACTCTTCAAGAATAGGACCTAAAAGCAAACCATCTGTTGCGAATGCGTGTCCTCCGCAGTTTAGTCCGGATTCTATACGAAACTCGGAGATCCACAATCCTCTCTTCGCTAAAAATTTTCCTTGAATGAGTGCTGAACGAAAGTCGCTTACTTTAATAACTATCTTCTTTTTAAAAACTCCGTTTTTGTCGGGCAGAAAATCCTTAAATGTTTCTAAATAACTAAACAGCTTAGAATTAAATCCTGCGGAAAATATTATAGAGCTTTCAAGATTGCTCAAAGCAAAACCGCGCAAAGCTGCGTGTGCATCGTTGAATTCTGAGGGAAGCTGAACACCTTCAGAATTGTAATTTGCTTTATCCACTTTAGTCATAATGTTTACATCAATTGAACCGGGATAAATATTTTCCCGAAGCCAGTTTTGTAAAGTTCTTGCAGTGTTGGCATCACGTGCTGTTAGCATTTCGTTGTATTTCATTTTCAGATCGGAAAAGTCGGGAAGCATTTCAAAATATTTTGTTAAATCGCTGCCGGGTTTGAATGAAGAGCTTTTTAATTTTCCGAATTGTTCTTTGACAATTTGACCGATCATATTCAAGTAAGCTGTAATTCTTTTTGCTCTTGAATCTTCTTCTGTGGCTGATATCTGAGTATATGGTTTGCTGTATTTTTCAAGATAGTGTTTGCGCAGCTGTTCCAGCAAAGTATCATCAACTAACGATATGACCGATGATATTCCGTACTTTGCAACTTTAATAGGTGCATCTACTGAAAAGCCAACACCTAAAACAGGTATGTGAAATATATGTCCGTGGGATTTTATCATTATCTTTCCAATAATAAAAATGTTGTCCACCTCCGCCATCCGTCAACTGACGGATTGAAAAACTTTCATGCGTAAGTTGAGTTAATTAATTTTATATGCGCTTGGATTGTTTATTTTCGCGGCATCAAAATAATAATTAATTCTTTGCTAGCACGGATAGAGATAACGTTCGGAAGAAACTTTTACATTTGTTTTACAATTCGGATTATCAATTAACCAATGACTAATGACCAATAACCAAATCATTTTATGAAAATAGAATTAGTAGTTTTTGATCTCGACGGCACGCTCGTTTGTTCTCACAAAACAATTTACAAAGCAACTCTCCATGCACTAAAGGAAGTGAATATCAATGTAAATCTTAATGAAAAAAAATTTTACAGTATGATCGGGATGCACTTTGTAGATATTTTCCTCAGGTTTGGATTTAGCGTTCCGGATTTTGAACACTTCATCAAAATCTATAAATCAATTTACTTCGATTACATTAACTCGTCATTTGTTTATCCCGGCGTTGATGAATTGATGAATGAGTTGAACGATAAAAAAATCAAAGTAGGATTACTCACAACAAAAGGACAGGATCAAGCCGATTTAATTCTTCAACACTTTTCTCTGCGTAAAAAATTCGATTATATAATGGGGCGCCAGCCCGGCATTGCGCATAAACCATCGCCCGAACCGCTGCAAAAAATTTGCAGCGATTTGAATATAGATGCTGCCAATACGCTCATGGTCGGAGATTCTGAACTCGACATTCAATGCGGTAAAAATGCCGGCGCAAAAACCTGTGCGGTTACTTACGGCTATAGAACAAAAAATGAATTGGAAAAATCATCTCCCGATTTTTTGATAGACAAAATAGTTGATGTTGCCCGTTTTGTTAATTATTCATTGACATGAATAATTATTATCGAATAGTCCGGTAAAA
>JBFLWC010000325.1:0-2630 GCA_040758415.1 Bacteroidota bacterium
GGTTTTATTACACGAGATGACGATATCTATTTCGAGATAAATAAAAGTATAGATATTTTTGGGCGCGTTTATAAAGAAGTAACTCTTAATTATGTAGATCAGTTAATGCCCGAAGAGTTTATGCTAGCAGGAATTAACGGGATGCTGAGCTCACTTGATCCTTATACAAATTTTATGGATGCCGGCGCTCAAAAAGATATTGACATCATAACCAAAGGGAAGTATGGCGGTATTGGCGCTACCGTAGGTATTCGCAATGAAAATGTAACGATAGTTGATTTGATTGAAGGTTATTCTGCACAACGACAAGGAATGCGTATCGGCGACATTATAATACAAATTAATGATACTCCTGTTACAAAAGAGAATTTTGAAAAATTGAGTGAGTACTTAAAAGGTGAACCGGGTACAACAGTTAATGTGAAAGTGAAAAGAGAAACTGTTGATGAAGAAATAATTTTCAGTTTGGTGCGCGAAGAGATTGAAGTGAAGAATGTTTCTTATTACGGCTTTCTTCCTGCAGGTAGTAAAAATGCTTACCTGAAGTTGAGCGGTTTTTCACGAACAGCCGGCGAAGAGGTTAAAAAAGCGCTGATTGAATTGAAATCTCAAAAGGAAATTGAATCAATCGTTTTAGATTTACGCGGCAACCCGGGCGGGCTGTTAGATGCTGCTATTGATGTCTGCGAAAAATTTTTGAAGAAGGGGCAGCTTATTGTGTCCGTTAAAGGCAGAGACAGTTTGAGTACAAAAAAATATTTTTCTGCTGAAGAACCAATTGTAGGTGATGTAAAAATGGCAGCGCTGATTGATGAAGGTTCTGCCTCCGCTTCAGAAATTGTTGCCGGCGCTATACAAGACCACGACCGCGCAGTTTTAATTGGAACTAATTCTTTCGGCAAAGGATTGGTACAAACAATCATACCGCTTTCTTACAATACATCTCTTAAGATAACAACCGCACGTTATTACACTCCCAGCGGCAGGTCTATTCAGAAAGTCAACTACTCCGAAAAAAATAAAGTCTTTGATCTTAGCCCTGAAATAAATCAAAAAGAATTTAAGACAGACCACAAAAGAACCGTCTTTTCTGCTGGGGGTATTATGCCTGATTCAATTGTCAAAAACGAATCGGGTTCCCGCTTAGTGCAAAAACTTTTAGCAGATGGGATGTTTTTCAAATTTGCTACGAACTTTTTCAACAATAATCTAAAATCAAATCTGAAAAATTATTCATCTGAAACATTACTGAGGGAATTTACAGCTTATTTGAAGACCCAAAAATTCGAATTTATTTCCCGCACAGCAAAATTGCTTGATCAATTGAAAACTGCCTGGGTTGAAGAAAACATCAACTCAAAACTTTTAGAGCAGCTTGAAAAAGTGAAGACTCAGGTTGACACTGACGGTTCAAATGAATTAGAAAAATATAAGGATGATCTGCTGTTTGGAATAGAGGAAGAACTTGCTGCACGAACAGACGGCAGGCAAGGACGGATTAAAGAATCGTTAAAACATGATAAGCAATTTATTACTGCTTACAACGTGTTAAGAGACAAAAAAAAATACTGGGCTTTACTCAAGTAATTTATTCTGAAGTAGAAAACAAAAGTTGAGAAGAAAGTTGTCCAATAGAATTATATTCTTTTAGATAATGCACTTTTATCTTACCCTTGTTTCTTAGCAGCCAGCTCAAAGCGATTTTCAGTCTCTCCAAATCTTTGTTTGAAAGCTCCTTCACAAGCTGTGTTGCGCCGTCGAAATAGTCATTCAGAGTTTCTTCAAACCGGTACTTCCCATCAATAAAATAATCTTTGAAAATAATTTTCCCTTCCAACAAAAGCATGTAATCATTTCTTTTCAGTCCATTAATTTCAATTAGAACATTTGCTCTGTTGATTGGCTCGGCGAGAATTGACGATTTATTTATTTGGTTGAGTATAGATTGAACCAGGTCCCGTACTTGTGCAGCTTCCTCAAATTTTTGTATGCCGCTTAATTCTTTCATTCGATTGAGAAGACGATTGATTGCAGATTGATTTTGTCCGGAAAGAAATTCATTAACCCGCTGCACCTCATCCTTGTAAGTTTGATAAATACTCTTTTCAACACACGGCGCCAAACACCTTTCAATATCAGCAAGGTAACACCTCTTACTTTTTATAAATTCTTTATCTGAACACTCGCGCAGGCGGAATGCTTTATCAATAATATCTTTTATTGAGTTCGCAGTTTCTCTATTTGGATACGGACCATAATAATCGTTGCCGTCAAAATCGAAAGTTGAAGAAACTACCGCTGTTGAAAAACTTTGGGATGACGATAGTTTAATAAAATAACTGCGCGGATATTGCTTCAGCATTTTATTGAGTTTTGGATTATCTGTTTTAATCAATTCGGCTTCTGCAATTAATGCGGTCAACTCTGTATTAGTTTTTTGAAATCCGAGATCCGAAGCTCTGCGTACAATTTCTTTTGATTTACGAATAGCATTGTTTGCAAAGTAGTTGCTCACTCTTTCTTTAAGCGATTTTGCTTTGCCGATGTAAATTATTTCTCCCTTTGCATCTTTATAGAAGTACACACCCGGTTCATCTGGAATTTTTGAAAAGTCATCGAGTAATTTCTTT
>JBFLWC010000326.1:0-6062 GCA_040758415.1 Bacteroidota bacterium
TTCCGGTTATTCACTTAAACTTTCTTGCTGAAGTAAAGTTTCCTAAATCATATTTAATTTCTTTCATCGGCATGGCTAATCGCTTAATATTTACTTTAGCTTTCCTAAAAAATTCTTCAGCCATCGTATCGTGGTAATCTGAAAAAATTACAATCTCCTTTATGCCGGCGGTTATTAATGCTTTAGAGCAGTTTGTGCAGGGCATATTGGTAATATAAGCAGTCGCTCCTTCTGTGCTAATGCCGTGCGATGAACATTGAAGTATTGCATTCATTTCTGCGTGTATTGTTCTAACGCAATGATTTTCTACAATTATGCACCCGGCATCTTCGCAATGGTCATCTCCGGGAATAGAACCGTTATAACCGGTGGAAAGAATTTGTTTCTCTTTAACCAGCACGCATCCACAATGCATGCGCGGACAAGTTGCGCGTTCTGAGACCAACATTGCAACTTTCAAAAAATATTCATCCCAGGATGGGCGGTTGTGTTTTTCTGTTTTCATCTCTTGTGTTTAAGTTTAGAAACGTAGTATTAAATCTACTTAAATAATTGTTTTATATAAACATTTTTTCGGAAATTGTTTTGAACGGGCTGCGGTTTGAGTGTACTTTCGTTTAAAAAGGAAACTGCTATGGTTGAGGGCGAACCATAGCAGTTGATGTTGTATTAAGGAGGGTCTTACTAGCATTCCATATAGGAATTTCTAAAAATAAAACAAAGAGCATACCAAAAAAATAATTGTTAAACCCGGTGGAATTGTGGGATAGATAGTAAGGATATCCTTGAACTTGGGAAATTAGTTTAACGCTTTCTTGAAAATAGGAATGGAATTTTCGTTGAAAAAACCGGACAATGAGTTGAAACAATTTATTTGTATTCAAAACCTGTAAGAAGGAAATTTTTTTCACGTAATTTTTTCTGATGCGCGGAGGATTATTTTGAAAGTGGTTCCTTCATTAATTGCAGAATGCTTGACAAAAATTTTTCCCTTGTGATAATCTTCAATTATTCTTTTAGATAAACTAAGCCCTAAACCCCATCCACGCCTCTTGGTGCTGTAACCTGGACGGAAAACATCTTTTTTTCTGTTGGGTTCGATTCCTTTACCATTATCAACGGCTTCAATTTCAATATTCTTATGGCGGGCATTGATGGTAAAGTGAATTTTTCCTTCTTTGTTTTCAATTGCATCGAGCGCATTTTTGATTAAGTTTTCAATCACCCATTCAAATAATTCGTTGTTTAATTTTGCTTTTAGTTCTTTATTCCCCTCAATTGTAATCAAAACATTTTTGCCAAGCTGCGGTAATCTTCGTTGAAAATAATTCACCACATGTTCTATAACTTTATGTGGTGAATCATCATACAGTTCCGGTTTGGAACCAATCTTAGAAAACCGTTTAGTAATTTTGTTTAGTCGTTTTAGGTCGCTTGCCATTTCATCAGATATGTCTAAAACTTTGTCTTGATTATTGTAATTCATTTTTAACATTTCATTCCAACCCATCAAACTGGAAATTGGCGTTCCAAGCTGGTGTGCGGTCTCTTTCGACATTCCAACCCAAATGTTGCTCTGTTCGCTTTTTTTTATGTAACTAAAACTGGAATAGGCAATGATGATGAAAAGGAATGCAAATATTATCTGGAGAAAAGGATAGTAACGCAGACGCTGAATTATACTTGAATCACCGTAGTAGATTTTCTGAAGTAATTTTCCTTTCGATTCTACTGTAATAGGCAGATGGTTGGCACTCAGTTTTTTTATTTTTTCTTTTAAAACGATAAGAAATTTTTCATGTGGGAGACCTGGAATAGTATCAATATTCTTGTATGAAATAATTTGATCTTCTGCGTCTGTTAGGATTAGAGGAAAATCAATTTTCTGAATTATATTTTGAAACGTAAAAGTAAAATCGGTATTGAAAGTTTCAGTGTTAGCTGCAGATTCAAGACTGCTGGCATATAGTTGAACAATCTCTTTTTCTCTCTCTTGAAGCCGATTTACCAGATTCTGAGTGTAGTAAAGAGTGCCAATAGCAATAGTGGCTCCAATAATTAAGAGAGTTAGTTTTATATTCATCGAAGTTGCTTTGCCGGACATTTTCATAACTACTCCAAATAAGTTAGAGATGCCCTAGAGTTCTATTGTTTGATTTCTTTTTGGTCCAACAGAGATCAAACTAATTTCAAAACCGCTTTGATGGGAAATAAATTGCAGATAATCTTTTGCTTCAGATGGCAATAGTTTGTAATCGGTAATTTGCGAGAGTTCGGTTTTCCAGCCGGGCAGAGTTTCATAAACCGGAGTAACTTGCATCATTTGGTTTAGATTTGTTGGGAAGGATTTCAAACTTTTGCCTTTAATTTCGTAACCGGTACAAACTTTTATCTCATCAAAGTTACTCAGTACATCAAGTTTTGTAACCGCAGCACGCTGTATTCCATTAATCATTCTTGAGTAACTAACAAGAAAAGCATCATACCAACCACAACGTCTCGGTCTACCTGTTGTAGCTCCGTACTCTACGCCAATTTTTCTTAATAGTTCTCCATCTTCATTTAAAAGCTCTGTTGGAAACGGACCAAAGCCTACACGTGTTGTATACGCTTTTACAACTCCAACAACTGTAGAAATTTTTGTTGGCGGAATTCCCGAGCCCGTACATGCACCACCGGATGTAGGGTTTGAAGAAGTAACAAATGGATATGTTCCGAAATCAACATCTAATAATGCACCCTGCGCGCCTTCTAAAAGTATTGTTCTGCCCTCATCTATAGCGTTGTTAAGAAAAAGGGGAACGTCTGTGATATATTGGTCAATTGCTTTATCAAATTCCAGATACTCTTTGATAATTTCATCAACGTTAAGTTCTTGCTGATTATAAACTTTCTTGAGGAAATTATTTTTTTCTTCAATGTTCTGTTTAATTTTTTCTTCGAGAACGGTTCGATCTAATAAATCAACAATCTTAATTCCTTTGCGCGCATACTTATCAATATAACAGGGACCAATACCTCTGCCGGTAGTGCCAATCTTTGTAGAACTGCTTTCGTTTAACGAATCCAACAGTTTATGGTAAGGCATTATCAGGTGTGCGTTTTGGCTAATAAAAAGTCTGCCCTTAATACTTATCCCCATTTCTTCTAAAAGTTTTATTTCGTCTAAAAGAGCTTTTGGGTCTATAACTACACCATTGCCAATTACACATAATACGTTTTCACGGAGAATTCCGGATGGGATAAGGTGCAGAATAAATTGTTTATCGCCGATTAGAACAGTATGCCCTGCATTAGCGCCGCCTTGATATCTAACAACTATTTCATAACGTTCGCTAAGAATATCTACAACTTTTCCTTTGCCCTCATCGCCCCATTGACTGCCTACAATAACTGTTACGCTCATTTATTCCTCTGATAGTATTTGGTGAGAAAAAATAACCCCGCTGTCGGCGGGGCAGATACGCAAGCCTGCCTGCCGGCAAGCGGGATACCGCGACCCCGCTTTTGGCTGGCGTGCGGTTTTTCATTTGAAACTATTTACCGCTTCTTCTACAGAAGTAAAATGTTCAAAAATTGTAATGAGTTTTGTTATCACAAGTAAACTTTCAATCTTCTCTGTTGCATTAGCAAGCTTCATTACACCGCCTCTATTTTTTACGGTTGTATAACCGCTGATTAACATACCAAGACCGGAGCTATTCATAAATTTTGTTTCGGCTAAATCAATAATTATATTTTTTTTCCCTTCATCAAGCAGCTTGTGAAGTAGATCGCTAAACTCTTGAGCTTCCGGACCGCCCATTATGTTTCCTTTCAGCTCTATTACTACTGCTTCATATTTTTCGAATGTTTTTACTTTCATAATTTCTCCTCAAGTTTTATTAAAGTTATTTAATAGCGATGGAAAATAAAATGTGGATTGTAAAAAATCCTTCATAAATATTTATATTCACAAGCAAATTATCGAATAGAGGAGTAAAAAGAAAGTAATTTTAGGTCAACTTCTAAGAGAAAAAAAATAGAAATGCTAAGTTTGAGAGGAACAATAAACTTCTCTTGCCGTCTAAAAGTATGGATTTATTAAAAGATCAAGATCAATTTGATTTTAGCGAAGCCAAAAACGAAAAGGAGGAAGACTTTATTCTAATCCGTTCGTTCGTTAAAGGCGATGAATTAACTTTCAGAACTCTTGTAATGAAACACAAAGAAAAAGTAAGGAACTTAGTTTTTTTGACTTTAGGAGATGCAGAATTTGTAGATGATATTTCTCAAGATGTTTTTATCAGTGTCTATCACAAACTGAAAGAGTTCCGTTTCGAATCCAAATTTACCACATGGCTTTATAGAATAACCGTTAATAAGTGCAGAGACTATTTACGTAAGAAAAGGGTTCGTAGCATATTTGTTCCTATTAAAGAGACAGATGATTACGGTACAGGGCCGTTTTCAGAAAATGTTGATATACCCCAGTTAGTAAGGAACGCAATTGATAAGTTACCCGAGAAGTTGAAAGTCCCCCTTGTTTTGAGAGATATAGAAGGATTGAGTTATAAAGAGATAGCCGATCAGTTAGGCACCGAAGTAGGTACGATTAAATCAAGAATATTCCGTGCGCGTGAAAGTCTAAAAATAATTTTGGAACCATATCAAAAAGAATTAAGATCTTATTAAAATGGAAAGATCGTCAAATAAAATTTCCGAGAATACAGGACAAATAAGAAAATATCTTCCGTTATTTCTATTGATAACACTTACTGCAGCGCTGATGTTTTTTTTCAAATATAATAAACGAAGCATTGGTAAAATGATAGACGAAGGAAAGAGTAGTTTTCTTTCCTTCTATGCAGAAAATCTAAAACCGCTTCTTGTTCAAACTCAAATTTCGGAAGAAGACATATTTAATTTTGCTTTGTATCAGTGCTTGCCTCTCGACAAGGGGAAAAATAGGGTGCTGGTTATTTCTAATGAAGCAACGGGTAATCAGATTTATGAAATTAAACCGGCAAGCTACAATCCTTACACTAAAAATTACGAAACCTTTACACGCTATCTGGGCTTAAATAATATCCAGAAAGAGAAGGCAGACTCAATTCTTAATTCATATAAGAAAGATATTTATTCTTCAATACTTATCAACAATAAAAATAGTTACGCTGTTAATCCTAAGATTACAAAAATACAACAGGCCATTCTTGCAGATCTTTTTTCTTTTGCCCGGAAAGTAAATGGTGAAAAAATAAAAGAACTTTTTCCGAAGATGTTTGATAACGGGAATAACCGGGCACTTGAAAATTTAGTTGCAGCCGCTAAGGAAATTCCAAAGAACGATTTCATTTTAATTACACCCGATACAGTTGCAAAAACTCATTTCAAATGGGATGAGGAACAATTCCAAAATCAGCTAAAAGAATATGAGATGAAGAAAGAGTTTGCACAGCAAAGAGCAACCGATTTTGATTTTCAGTTGGATCTTGAAGAGTTAAACAAAAATGCCAATGGACAGGATGCGCCAAATTTTTCTTTCAAGCTCGATTCTAATTTTTTCAAAGTAGTTGTTCCTGTTGAAGCAATGGATATTCCGGATTTTATTGCCGACAGCATAAGAATTAAACTGAATGAAGCAGCACAAAAATTGAAAACTATTTCGTTCTCTGCTTCAAATAAAAAATTTAAGATAAAAATTGAGGGATTAGACGATATTCGTAACGCTAAAAAACAAAGCAAAAAAAATTGGATGAGCATTGTTAATCCTTATGAAATTGCAGGCAAGACAATGGAGATGCTGTCGAAAATGGAGATACTTTCGAATCGTAATATGAAGTTGGAAGAGTTAGAAGAGTTAGGTGTTAGTATGGATTCCATTTCCCGGTTATATAAAGCTATTCTGAAAGATTCTGTGAATAAAAAAATTCGCGGGGAGATCTTGAAGCAAAATAAGAAATTAAAAAAACTAAATAGTACAAATGATTTTGATACAGTGAAAATCAACATTGAGTAACTGCTAATAACCCCATTATTATTTCTGATGAGAGAACAAATCAATTTTTTTACAAGAGCGC
>JBFLWC010000327.1:0-2162 GCA_040758415.1 Bacteroidota bacterium
ATTAGCATCTTTGATTACACCCAGTTCAGCTTTTACGATTTGCGGTTTGTTTTGTTGACGCTCGGCAATTAAAGAATAATACTCATGCTTCGAAATTTGAATAGAGAAAAGTTTTGCAACTAACGCAGCAAAAATTAAAATTAACAAGCCGGTAAGTATAAGTGCGCGTGAGTTAATCATACTTTTCGTTTATTAATTTTTCTATCTGTTTTATCTGCTCTTTTGATACAGTTATTATTTCTAAGTTTTCTACCTGTCTTATTAAACCAAGTGAATCTTGAGCAATCTTTACAATCCTATCTTCTGCTGTCAATTTCTGTATCTCAACCATTTTCATTTCTATTCTATTTAATTTTTCGTTCAACGTTTCCTGCTTTGTAATTTTTTCTCGATTAAATCTTTTTATTTCTGTTAGAACTACCACATAAGTAAAAAGAACAAAAGCCGTTGCTGCAACAATTAGAATAAAATTTTTTAGAGACGACCTATTCATTTCTCAAACTCTTTCTGCAACACGCATTTTTGCGCTTCTTGCTCTCCGGTTTTTTTCTACCTCCAATTCTGAAGGTGCCAGGGGTTTATGTGTAATTAATTTCAGACGCTGTTTTTTTTCACAAATGCAGACCGGAGTTTGCGGCGGACAAATACAGCTTAAACTTTCATACCTGAATTTCTCTTTCACGATTTTATCTTCTAGCGAATGATAACTTATAACAACAATTCTTCCGCCGGATTTGAGAAGTGGAAGTGATTTATCCAAAAATATTTTTAGCTCTTCAAGCTCGTTGTTGACATAAATTCTTAATGCTTGAAAAACACGCGAAAGACTTTTGTTTAAATATCTCTGCGGAGTAATTTCCTCAATAATTTTTTTCAACTGGAATGTTCGGCTAATTTTTTCTTTTTCTCTAAAGCGAACGATCTTTTTTGCAATCAGTCTCGAGTTTTTTTCTTCGCCATACTCGAATAATATTTTTGCAATTTCTTCCTGCGAAAATTTATTTAACACGCTGGCTGCAGAAATTCCTTCATCTTTATTCATCCTGAGATCAAGAGAAGTATCCCCGCGGAATGTAAATCCCGCTTCAATTGAATCTAATTGAAAAGAGGAAACTCCCAGGTCTGCAAAGATGCCGTCAAATCCGTCAATGAACTCAATTTTGGAAATCGAATCAATATTTGAGAAACCGGCATGGTAAATTGAAAATCTTTTATCGCCTTGAAATTTTTCTTTGCAAAACTCAAATGCCGAATGATCTTTATCTGTTGCAATTAGTTTTCCCTTTTCATTTAAGCGGTTTAAAATTTCTTGCGAGTGTCCGCCAAATCCTGCTGTACCGTCAAAGTATTTTCCATCTATCTCCTTTACCAAAAAATCAACACTTTCTTTTAAGAGAACCGGTACGTGATTCATTTCGGTTTTTTCTGCATTATTTGTTTTGCTATTTCTGCAAATGGTTTGGAATTTTCTTTCTTCTGTGCTTCATAAATTTCCGGATTCCAAATTTCTATCTTCTTGTTCTGCCCAAGAATAAAAACTTCTCTTTCAATTTCTGCGAACTCTAAAAGATTTTTAGGCACAAGCAATCTCAATTGAGAATCAAGCTTATATTCGGCAGCAAGTTCAAACAACATTCTTTTGAAAGCGGCTTCTTCAGGGTCAAAATCATCAAGCTGATTAATGCGGCTTAGAACTTCTTCTCTCCAAAAATCCTGAGGATAGATATCAATACATTGAACAATTCCACGTGTCATCACAAATGTTTCGTTCGCTGTTTCATTGATATATTTTTTAAATATGGCAGGAATACTTACTCTTCCTTTTTTATCAACCGAGTATTTAAAACTTCCAATAAACATATTGCAATCCACTATTTGGGAAAATTAAACACTATTACCCACCCAAGTGCAAAATAACTGTTTTTATATGGGAATGTCAAGGTTTTTTTTCTGGATTCTTGATACTTGATGCTTGATACTTGATGCTTGATACTTGATGCTTGATACTTGATGCTCGTCTGCAGTAGCAGGCGGAGTGTATGGTGAAAAAAATCGAATGTAAATTGAGTATACTATATTTATAAAGCTGAATGTAGAGTGTTGAATGCAGAGTGCAAAGAGCTGAGAGCTGTTTACTGATTCTTTTTTATATTATTTTAGAA
>JBFLWC010000328.1:0-2270 GCA_040758415.1 Bacteroidota bacterium
AATGCGAGGGTGTCTCAAAAGTAAATTTTTCTCTGTGTCTCGTGGCATTGCCAGGAGACACAGAGACTTTTGAGATGCCTTCATTTTTTTCTTCAATAAAAATTAATTACAGGAGTAAAAATGGATGGGTTGAAAAACTTACTCCGTTTTTCTAAAAGCACGCTGCTGCTTGCAGCTTTTTTTTTAATTGGCACAGAATTGTATTACGCGCAAACATCCGGGAAACTTTCGGGCAGAGTTGTTGATGATAAAGGCGAACCGTTAATTGGAGTTAACGTAATAATTGAAGGAACAACAATTGGTGCTGCAACAGATATTGACGGTTATTACTCGTTGATCAATTTGAGAGCCGGCGTTTATAAAGTGCGTTACAGGTCGATAGGATATCAAACAAAAGTTTTTGAGAAAGTAAAAATTTCTCCTGATCAAACAACGCAAATGAACGTAACATTACCCGAAGAAGCTATTCAAGGCGAGGAAGTAACTGTTGTTGCAAGTAAACCGATTGTCGAGTTCAATCAAACAAGTTCTGTTGTATCCGTTGGAAAAGATGAAATAAAAGATTTGCCGATTCAAAGTTTGACCGAGATTGTGAACTTACAAGCCGGTGTGGTTGAAGGACACTTCCGCGGCGGAAGAATCGGCGAGGTTCAATACCAGGTTGACGGCGTTACCGTAAATAATCCGTTCGATAACTCATCATCATTGCAGCTCGATAGATCTGTTCTTGAAGAAGTACAGGTTATAAGCGGAACATTTGATGCAAAATACGGGCAGGCTATGTCCGGAGTTGTTAATGCGGTTTTGAGAAGCGGCGGCGATAAGTTTGAATACTCGGGCGAATTTTATAGCGGAGATTATTTTACAACAGATACAAAACGTTATCCTAACGTTAATAAATACAACACGCTCAATATCCAAAACTATCAATTAACCCTAAGCGGACCAACAGGATTGCAAAAAACAACTTTTCTAATTAGTGGAAGAAGATACGTTGATAATGGATACTTTTTTGGAGAAAGAAGATTTTTACCGACAGATAAAAACAATTTTGAGACAAAAGAATTTAGCCCAACAGGCGATGGTTCATTAGTCCCGATGCAAACAACGCGCGAATGGAGCGGACAATTCAAATTAGCAAACAGATCAATTGCTAATGTTGAAGTAAGCTATCAAGCAACAGTAAATTTTGTAGATAGAACTTCTTACAATCACGCATTCAGATTAAATCCGGACGGAATTAAGAGCAACACAACATCTTCAATAGCACACGGAATTTCTTTTACGCATACTCTTTCTGAAGCTATGTTTTACAAACTAAACTTACGGCAAAATTATTTTAACTACGAGGATTATAAATACGCAAACCTCTACGACCCGCGGTATCTTCAAGCAGGGCAACCTAAAGGAGATGCAAATTACGAAGATGGTGCAGTTGTTCAAGGCGTTGATCTTGGAAGATATAAACAGAAAACTAATTCGTTAATTTTCAAAGGTGAATTTACATGGCAGGCAACAAGAATACATTTTCTTGAAGCAGGCATTGACGGCCAGTTTTCCAATATCGCGTTTGGCAGCCCGGGGTTTTTAGTCCCTACAAACGTAAATGGTGTAGAAATACTTCAACCGCAGGAAAACATTCCACGTGTTCCGGGAGTGCAGTCTTATAAGCCGCGGCAGTTTGCAGCTTATGTTCAAGATAGAGTTGAACTTGGTGATCTTGTAATTCGTGCCGGCGTGCGTACGGAATATTTCGATCCGAATGCAGCTGTACCAAGTGATCTGGCAAATCCTGCCAACTCGATTGCGGGCGCGCCAAAATCGGAATCAAAAAAAACGACAATAAAAACAACAATTGCACCGCGTCTCGGTTTCAGTTTTCCGTTGACTTCAAGCTCCTCGGTTTATTTTTCATACGGTCATTTTTTTCAACTTCCGGGCTTAGGGCTGCTTTATAGCAATGCAGATTATTCACTTCTTAATGAGCTGCAAGCCGGAGGTATTAGTTATGGCGTAATGGGAAATCCAGATCTTAATCCTGAATTCACAGTTCAATATGAAACCGGATACAAGCAGGCGATAGGAAATAAATTTGGTGCGGAAGTTTCTTTCTTTTATAAAGATGTACGAAATCTGCTTGGCGTTGAATT
This sequence comes from Bacteroidota bacterium, assembly GCA_040758415.1. Lineage (GTDB taxonomy): Bacteria > Bacteroidota > Ignavibacteria > Ignavibacteriales > Melioribacteraceae > Fen-1258. The sequence goes on from JBFLWC010000328.1 coordinate 2,151, forward strand.
TGTTAGCACATATGCAGCTGCAGAATATGCACGCTTTACAAATGTAGATTTCGGCGGCGTTTACGGATTTACGATTTCACTCTCTCAAAAAAATTTTGGGAACATTTCAACAACGCTCGA
>JBFLWC010000329.1:0-4922 GCA_040758415.1 Bacteroidota bacterium
TTTGCTATCCCGCGTTTATCCATATCATAAATCCAATCGGAGAAGTAGTGAAGCCGCGAAGGATATTCATTCAACTTTCCATTTCGGTAACGAATGTTTATCAGTTCTTGCTGATAATCTTCAAAACTTGTTTTTCCCATTTTAATACTGCGGGCAAAAACTAGGGCGCTTTCAAGAAAAGTGTAACAGTCTAATCCCGTAAGATGAACCACAAGTTTTTCTTCACCGTTTTTATCTAGAGAATTTGCTGCGTAATCAGTGCCTATAAAACTTTTACCTATTTCAACTATTATTTCATTGATCGGGCGATCAGAAAGTTTTTTACTGACGGCAAGTTCAAACCTGGAAGTACAAATTTCTACATCTTCTTGAGTGTAAATTGCCTGGGCATAAAATTGTGATTCAAGACCCGGCAGCATAATAAGCATTACAAATAATAGATATCCAAAAAATTTTTTCATATCGGAAAGTCGTCTCCTGTGTCAATTGCAGCTTGTTCATTAACGGGTGTCAATTGCTGTCTGAATCTTTCGAGATTTTCAAACCGAGCATAATCTTTAATGAAGCGGAGCTTCGCTTCGCCGATTGGACCGTTTCTCTGTTTACCAACAATAACTTCTGCAACACCTTCAGTTGATTCGCCATTCATATCGCCGCCGGAATATTGTGTGATACCATAAACTTCCGGTCGGTACAAGAAGAGCACAACGTCCGCATCCTGTTCAATAGAGCCAGATTCGCGTAAATCCGAAAGCATCGGTTTTTTATCCGAACGCGACTCAACCTGACGATTCAATTGCGATAGTGCAATAACAGGAATGTTCAATTCTTTTGCCAGAGATTTTAACGAACGTGAGATTGTGGAAATTTCCCGCTCACGGCTTTCCATATTGAATGAAGGACTTAGAAGCTGTAAATAATCAATAATAATTAATCCTATGTTCTTTTCGTTTTTAAGTCGTCTTGCTTTTGCCCGTAATTCAAGAATTGAAATCGCCGGTGTGTCATCAATATAGATTGGAGCTTTGCTCAACTTGTGAACTGTGCGGCTGATCTTTGCACCGTCTTCGGCTTTAAATTTTCCGGTGCGTACGTTATGTGCGTTAATACGTGCTTCGGCAGAAATTAATCTTGTTGCAAGTTGAATGGTAGCCATTTCCAAACTAAAGACGGCAATAGGAATATTATGATCAATTGCAGCATTGCGCGCAGCAGACATTGCGAATGCCGTCTTCCCCATAGAGGGTCTAGCGGCAACAATTATTAAATCCGATTTTTGGAAACCACCGAGAAGATCATCCAATTCAAAAAATCCCGATGGCACCGAGAAAGTAGAAATATTTTTTGAATGGATCGCCTCAATCAATTCGAGTGCCTCTTTAACGGCTTTATCCATTGTCTTGAAAGATTCTTTAATTCCCTTTTCGGAAATCTGAAATATTTTTGCTTCGGCTGCATCGAGCAGATCAAAAACATCTTCGTTACCTTCATAAGCAGAGTTTGCAATTTCAAAAGATGAGTTGATGAGCTGGCGGAGAATCCATTTTTCCAAAACAACCCGCGCATGATAATCTATGTTTGCAGCAGAGGAAACATCTTGAGTGAGCTTACTTAAATATGCAGCACCGCCGGCTTCGTCTCCCTTGCCGGCTTTTTTTAACTCTTCGTAAACAGAAACTGTATCTATCGGTTCGTTCGATTCGTATAATGAAGAGATTGCCTCAAATATGATTCTGTTTTTTTTATCGAAGAAAGATTCCGGTTTCAAAACTTCAATTGCTTTTGGAACAGCATCGGCATCAATCAACATAGCACCCAGCACTGCCATCTCAACTTCAGGTACTGCCGGCGGCTGCTTTGAAGCCGATTTCAATTTCTCGATATCAACATTTTTTGTTCTGCCCTTATGGACAAGTGTTCGTTTTGCCATTTTATTTAGTCATCAATCATACCTGCTGATTTGCAGGTCATCATAAAGTTTTCTGAATTTTTTTACATCTTCCCAGCATCCGCGTTTCCAATTCGGATTTCTTAATAACGCTGCCGGATGATATGTTACTAAAACTTTTATTCCGTTAAATTCATATTCGCTCTCGCGGAGCTGCCCTAAAGAAAGTTTTTTATTTAATAATCCATTTGCTGCGACCCGCCCAAGACACAAAATAATTTTCGGTTTAATTAGTAATATTTGTTTATGAAGATAAGGAATACACGTTTCCATTTCCAACGGAAGAGGATCTCGATTATTGGGTGGGCGGCATTTCAAAATATTGGCAATATAAACTTCTTCTCGTTTGAAATTCACTGCTTTCAAAATATCGTTCAATAATTTGCCGGCGCGTCCTACAAACGGTTCTCCCTGCAAATCTTCGTCGCGACCGGGTGCTTCGCCAATCAGCATTGCATCGGCATTAGGATTACCCACGCCGAATACAAATTTATTTCTTGTTTTTCCGAGTGAGCATTTTTGGCAGCTGCAAATCGTTTCGCAGAGTTCTATCAAAGTTTCAGTTTTTTGAAAATCCTCGATAAACAAGTTGCCAATTGAGTTCATTTCTATTTTTTTTTCGTCCCCGGTGATTCTCTTTTCGGAGGGGACTGCCCGGATAGGAGAAGGATTTATTTCTGCATGCATTTTTATTGTCTCATTTTTTCCATGCGGTAATTCCCTCTGAGATAGATTCGCATTTTCAAACAGAAAATCACCAAAAACCAATTGTTGATTTTTGATTGATTCGATTAACATTTTTTTGGGATGAGAAATCAAAATATTATTTCCTGAAAGGATTGATGCTGCATAAAAACAATTTTTATCAAAAGTAGAGACTCGATTAATCGAGTCTCTACTACTAACTTACACAGAAAATTTACTATTTTTTTTTACAGAAATGAAAAAAGATTTTGGCGACAAAAAAGAAAGCGGGTGTCTAAAAAGTAATTTTTCAATTTCAGAACAATCGAAAAAAATTATTTTTCGTTTTTGTAGCGGTACTCAATTTTACCTTCAACCAGCTCTTTAACAGCTTGAATATGCGGCTTCTCACGTTTTTCAAAATCGAGCGAGAGTTTCAACTGTTCAGGATTTTCTTTCTCTTCAAATTCATCATCGTGGATGGTATTTACATTGCTTAACAGCGAATTAAATTCAATTTTATTGGCATCGTTTATTTTCCGAGCGCGCTTTGCAGCAATAATAACTGCCTCGTAAAGATTTGGTATGCTGGCTTTTATTTTAGTTAGGTTAATTGGTTTAATTGGCATTACGGTCTCCTTTATATTTCCTTCTCGATAATTCTTTTTACTTCTTCTTTTGCTTTTTCTAAATCAATATTGTACACAACATAATCAAACCGATCCTTAAAACTCAGTTCCATCTCTGCTCGTTCAACTCGTTTCTTAAGATCTTCATCGGTTTCTGTGTTTCGTTTGATTAATCTTTCTTTCAACTCTTCAATACCAGGCGGTGCAATAAAAATAAGAACAGAATTAGAATAAGCTTTTTTTATATTTAGTGCACCCTTAACATCAACTTCAAAAACTAAAGAAATTCCTTTGGCTAAATTTTCATCAACAAAATTTTTCAATGTGCCGTAATAATAATCGTAAAATTTTTCCCACTCTACAAATTCGCCTAAATCAATTTTCTTTTTGAACTCTTCATCTGTTATGAAGAAATAATCTATTCCTTCTTTTTCGCTGTTTCTTCTTTTCCTTGTTGTTGCGGAAACCGAAAAAACAAACCCGGGAAAATTCTTAAGCACATCGTGAACTATGGTAGTTTTGCCGGAACCGCTTGGAGCAGAAAATACAAATAATTTTGCCATATAATGTGCCAGTATTTATTCAATGTTCTGAATTTGTTCCCGTATTTTTTCTATCTCTTCTTTTATCGAAATTCCATTATGCGAAATTTCTGACGAAACCGATTTACTGTTGATTGTGTTGGCTTCCCGGTTCATCTCTTGAATTATGAAATTCAATTTTCTCCCGGCATCGTCTGATTTTTCAACCGTATCAAGAAACATTTTTATATGACTACGTAAACGAACGCATTCTTCTGTAACATCTGCACGTTCGGCTATTAATGCAAGTTCTATGTTAAGACGTTCTTTGTTATTTGAAAACTCGGCAACCAATTGTTGCGCTTTTTCTTTTATCTTTTCAAAATAAGCTTTAACGCTCTCATCGGAAGCGTTCTCAATTTCATTGAGTGCGTTTTCAATTATCTGAATTCTTTTACGCAAATCTTTTTCTAGTTCACGTCCTTCAGCCCCGCGCATCCTATTCAATTCGTCTATCGCTTTGTCAATTGCCTCAACTACTAACCCGAACTCTTCGCTTGCCTGTTCGTTATCATCTTTGAACAACATATTTTGAAAAAGCAGTAGATCACTCAAAGAAATCTTATCTGTAATCTTTGCGGATTTCTTAATATCCTTCAACAAACCAACTGCATATTTAACAGCAGCAGGATCAATCTCGTTGAATCTCTCTTCAAACTCACCTTTGCGAACAGTAACGGAGAGATAAACTTTTCCACGTCTTATTCTATTCTTAATTTTTTCTCTAACTTCAAATTCTTTATTCATCAGAAATTTCGGAACCCGAAGCGAGAGGTCGAGATAGCGGTTGTTTAAACTTTTTATCTCTGCTTCAATAGAAATATCGCCTCTCCGAACGACGCCCTTTCCATATCCGGTCATACTGGAAATCATTAGTATCCTTTAAAAAGTGGTTGCAAATTTAGTTAAAAATGGGTTGGTAAACAATCCACGGAAGGCGGAAGGAAATAGTCATGTAATAACTCTTTAAAAATGTCATAGAAAGGACTCGATAGAAATGTCAGTAAAAATTAGCTTGAGTAAATCATTAAAGCAGGAAACTCAAGATGGAAGGAATACTGACAATGAGTCAAAAAGAAG
>JBFLWC010000330.1:0-6054 GCA_040758415.1 Bacteroidota bacterium
ACGCAGAGATCGCAAAGAATGCGCAAAGATCGCCAAGGATATTATCCCTTATGCGTAAGGTGAGTTACTAATTCAAAAATAAATAATGCTTTTCTGTTTTACAAAAATTAACGAACATCTTTTGGCGCAGGTGATAATGTATCATTAATTTTATATCGGTCAAAGAACTTAATGCTCGTATCGCGAAAAGCATCGAATGTTTCGGGAATATCGCGGATATTGATTATATCGGTTAGAACTCCAGTTCTACAATCGGAAGAATACAAACGCGGTTCTCCCAATTCAAAAATTGATTCTTTACAAAAACGAACCGGTACAACATTTCCGTTAGCAGGCGGTGTAAAATCTTCAACCGGTAAATTCAATTGTTCATAAACATCGTGCATAAAAATTGCCCACACCGGTAGCGCTGCACGCGCGCCCTGCCCGTAATCGCCGGTGAATGAAACGCGCTGATCATCAAAACCGACCCATACGCCGGCTGCAAGCTGAGGAGTAAACCCAACATACCACGCATCGGCATATTCTTGAGTAGTTCCCGTTTTGCCTGCAGCAGGGCGCTGAAAATTAAAACGCACGCGCGCTGCAACACCTGTTCCTTCATCAATTGCACTGCGCAGCATATCAGTAACGATGTATGCAGTTTCTTCCGGAATTGCTTCGCTTGCATTAGAAGTAAAATTTTCCATCAACACACCGTCTTTATCTTCTATTTTTAAAATGGAAATCGGCTCGTTATAAATTCCACGATTAGCAATTGTTGCAAATGCATTTGTTAATTCCAGCGGCGAAACAACGGATGTTCCAAGTGCAATTGATGGATACAAATCGAGTTTACTTTTAATCCCCATTCTTTCAGCAAATCTTCCAATCTTCCAAAGCGGTGCATGCCCTTCAATAATTAAACGTGCAGCAACTAAATTGATTGATTCGGCAAGGGCAAGACGCAATGTTGTAAACCCGCCGGTCGAAAGATCAAAATTTTCCGGGCTCCATCCATTGTAATTGAACCGCTGATTTAGAATTGGGTAAGCAGGATACAAACCATTATCAATTGCAACAGAGTAGACAATCGGTTTAAAAGCAGAACCGGGCTGACGTTTAATTTGCGTTACATGGTTCAACCCGTATAAAAATTTCTGATCGCGCCCGCCAACCATTGCTTTTATCTCTCCGCTCTTGGGGTCAATTGCAACAAATCCAACTTCAATTCTTTTTCCAACACGTTTAACCGAGTCCACAAAATCAATATTTCGTAAAAGACGGTTATAAACTGCGCGTTTCTCATCTTGATTAAGAGCAGCTCTGTACTCGGGTCTGTTCTTAACAGCTTTATCCAACATATCGCCCAGTAAGGAAGAATATTTATTCCAGTTCCAGTTTTTATCAAATTGTTTTTGGAATTCTTCGATGTGCAGCTTAGCAGCATTGTTTGCTATTTTTTGCATCCGGCTATCGATTGTTGTGTAGATGTTTAATCCATCCTGGTAAAGATCGAACCCATATTTTGCAGAAAGTTTTTCAAGCTGCTGCCTGACATATTCAAGAAAATGAGGTGATATACTTCCCTGAATGCCTTCCTCAATTCTTTTGTAGGAAAGTTTTATCGGCTCGAGTTTTAGTTTTTCAAATTCTGCTTCATTTAAAAATCCAGCGTTAACCATATTTTGCAATACTAGATTTCTTCTTCGGAAAGAATTATCATACTTATCAAATGGATCGTAAACAACCGATGATTTAAGAAGAGAAACTAAAACACCTGCATCTGAAACTGATAAATCTTTCACACTTTTGTCGAAATAAACTTTTGAAGCCATACTAATGCCATAAGCACTATGCCCGAAATATGAGATGTTGAAATACATCTCAAGGATTTCCCGCTTGGTGTATGTCTTTTCTATCTGGATTGCAGTTATCCATTCGCGAATTTTTCGAACAATTGTACCAAGAGTAGATTCGTTCCGCGATTTTAGTTCATAAAGATTTTTTGCAAGCTGTTGTGTAATTGTGCTCGCACCTTCTCTTCTAAAGAGGAAAATATTTTTAATCATCGCTTTTAGAAACCGTTGAAAATCGACACCCCAATGGCTGTAAAAGTTTTTATCCTCTGTTGCTATAAGCGCGTTAATTACTAATGGAGGTATACTATCAATAGTTACTTCAACACGATTCTGCTTGTAGAACTGACCGATGAGTTGACTGTCTTTACTCCAGACATTACTTGCAAGCTGAGCGCGTGGACTCTCAAGCTGTTCGAGGGAAGGTAAACCTTCAAATACATATTGGAAGAACAAAACCGCTGCTGCCAGCATAAGCACGCTTACGCTTAATAAAAAATAGTTGAGCGTTTTGTTGTTTGGCTTTTTCGTTTTTTTTTTCTGCGGCATTTGTTTGATACTCATCTTAATTCCAATCAATTATCTCAAATGATTCGAAAAATTTTCCGTAGCAAGGTTTATCGAGCCACGAACCCAGGTTAATGTAACAGCCATCCTTATAATTTTTGAATGCCCTTTGGTGCGAGTGACCAAAAATTACGCAGTCGAATCCGGAATCAATTTTTGCTTTTGCCGTTTCAAAAAGTCCGTCCGTCTCTCCGTAATTTTTGTTTGTTGTGTAATCGCGGCTTGTTTTACTTGTGACACTTGCAATTTTAATTCCTATATCCGGATGCACAAGCGAATAAATTTTTTGTATTGTTTTGTTTCGTAAAATCTTTTTCAAAATTTTATAACCTAAGTCATTTTTCACCAACCCGTCACCATGCCCCATAAAAAATTTTTTGCCGTTTAAAGTTGTTGCAATCGGATTGTGGTAAAGTTTTACACCTATTTCCTTTTCAAAATAATCTCTGTGGAGAAAATCGTGATTGCCTATAACATAATGCACACTCTTTCCTGCCTCTGTAAATTCAGTAAGCGCAGCAAGCGTTTTAATAAATCCTTTTTGAATGACGCGTCTGTATTCGAACCAATAATCGAACAGATCTCCGATAATGAATAATTCATCACATTCGGTCTTTGCATAATTCAAAAACTTAACAAGAAGTTTTTCTTTTTCTCTTTCAACCTCTACGGTTTCAAGTCCTAAATGTATATCCGATATGAAAAAATAAGTTTTGTTCACAACTGTTTCTACAAGTTTTCTTACATCAAATTTATTTTAGCCAGCAGCCATTTATCCGGGTCTAATATAACTTGTACCGGCTTTGTTCCCGACTTCAGATTGATAACGACTTCTTTATCTTCCACATAGATTTTAGAAATCTTTGACTCCTCGTCTTTATCAAAAATCAATTTAATATCGAGAGGAAATTTATAAATATCATAACCTTTTTGTAGTTGTTTTATTTTTATTGATGTGACAAATTCATCGTTTGTTTGTTTTGACGACCATCCGAATTCGAGTTCTATTATTCCATTTCCTTTGTAAACCCATTGATTAAAGAATGTGTTCAAATTCTTTTTAGAAATTTGCTCGCACAAATTTTTGAAATCGTCAGTTGAAGCATTATTGTATTTATACTTACTAAAATATTCTCGTAAGATTCTGAAAAAGTTTTCGTCTCCTACTTCTTTTCGCAACATATGAAGAGTCCACGCGCCTTTATCATATATGCGGGAACTAAACAAGAACGAACCCGGATTGTAAAGTGAACCGTTCTCAAACGAGCCGATTTTTGAACGCAGCGTTGATTGCATTGCACTGAACCCCGCTTGCTTTTCCCAATATAATGCTTCAGAATAAGTTGCGAAGCCCTCGTTAAGCCAAATATCCTTCCACGTTTTGGGGCTTACAGCATTTCCCCACCAATGATGCGCTAGCTCGTGAATCAACATATCCGTAAAAAGTTTTCTGCCGGAGATAAAGTTTGAACCGATGCCAGTCAGCGTTTGATTTTCCATTGCACCTATCTGCCATCCAAATTCCGCAACAGCATATTTTTCTTTTACAAAAGGATAGCCGCCGAATAATTCCTCGAATGTTCCAATATATTCAGGATGATCCGAAAAGTCCCGCTTTGCATTTTCGATATTCTTTGGAAGAGCATAATAAAGAAGATTCAATGTGTCTCCGCTGATCGAAATATATTTCTGTGAAAAGGATTTGTAATTACTTGAGTATAAAGCTACAAGGTAAGTTGAGATTGGATAAAAAGTCTTCCAGTGGTAAGTTCTCCGCACTCCGTTGGATTTTGTTTCGATAAGTTTTCCATTTGAAAGAGAAACATTCGATGAATCGTTTGTAATAAAAATATCAACCAACGCTTTATCGTCCGGAAGATCAATACACGGAAACCATGTTGATGCAAACACAGGCTCATTCAATGTATAAACTAAGTAATGATCATCAACCCGCTCGAAGCTAAAAGAACCGAAACCTAAACTCTTCGGTTTGCCTTCGTAAACAATTCTGATGTTCGCAGAATCAATTTCGCGATTAGTCTTATGAAGAGAAAGAATTTTTTCGCTGCGATCGTATTTTACTTTTCCCCCATTTAACTCAACGGATGAGATGCTGAAGTTGTCGTAAAAATTGATCTCAATCTTCTCCGATTGTTTATCATTTAGTTTCATTCTTATCGTAACATCGCCAAAGATTTTTTTTTGTTCGGGGTACAAATCAATCTTAATTGTATAGTGTTTAACGTCAACTGCTCTTTGACTTGTGGGATTGTATCCGGAAAGTTCTTCTTCATTAAAGTGTTTTAACTGCCTGGCAATTGAAATATATTTATCAGCAGTTTTGTAGAGTTCCCAATAATTTAGTAACCATCGCCCTAAAAAAAATCCGGCCGTTGAAATAACTACTACAAATAAAAACAAGCGCAGCAGAAGAATTTTTTTACGTTTTTCCATCAAGAGAACTTTTGCGGAATTTGAGTTTGAAATCAAAACAAAGTTAACAATTTCTTTAATTGCCAATCAATTCTTAATTAGATATATTTTAACTGAATTACTAAGGTAAAATTATGGCTTACGCGGGTTCAACAATTCTAAGAAAGACTTTGACGATGATTTTAGCCGGCGGTCAAGGTGAAAGATTATTTCCGCTTACAAAAGAAAGAACAAAACCTTCTGTTCCTTTCGGCGGAAAGTACAGAATAATTGACTTCACACTCTCGAATTGTTTAAACTCCGGTTTCAGAAGAATTTATGTGCTGACACAGTACAAGTCCGATTCGCTCAACCGTCATCTTTACGAAGCTTGGAATATTTTTAATCCTGAACTTCGCGAGTTTATCTACTCAATTCCACCGCAATTTAAAACAAGCAACAACTGGTACCTCGGCACAGCTAATGCAATTCAACAAAACTTCAATTTGATTGAAGACGACAATTATGATTGGGTTTTAATTCTTTCCGGCGATCATATATATAAGATGGATTATTTGAAGATGATTCAATATCACATCGAAAAGAAAGCCCAGCTTTCAATCTCAGCTATCGAAGTTCCTAATTCTAACGCCTCCCGATTCGGCGTTATTGAAATTGACACGGGTTACAAAGTCGTTTCATTCATCGAAAAACCCAAAACACCGCCTGCTGTTCCTGGCAAGCCGGAATCGTCGTTTGTGAATATGGGCATTTATGTTTTTAATGTTGCCTCACTCAAAGAAGTTCTAGAAAAAATGGATAAAGAAAAATTAGGCAATCACGATTTTGGGAAAGATATAATTCCATATATGATAAAAAATAATTACGACGTGCATGCCTACAAATTTGTGGATGAGAACAAAAAAGCCGAACCATATTGGGTTGATGTTGGAACAATAGATAGTTACTACGCTGCAAGTATGGATTTGATAAATGTGAATCCTCACTTCAACTTGTATGATTTTGATTGGCCCTTAAGAACACAGCAGCAGCAATATCCTCCGGCAAAAACCGTTTCGCATGAGGGAGAACGTGTTGGCCGTGCAATTAATTCTTTAATTTCCGATGGGACAATTATCTCCGGCGGTTTGGTGGAAAGATCAATTATTGGTTTTAACGTCCGTGTGAATAGTTATACTTACGTTACAGATTCGATCATAATGGATAACTGCAACAT
>JBFLWC010000331.1:0-3050 GCA_040758415.1 Bacteroidota bacterium
CAGAAACTGCGCTAAGAGAAAATCAAAAACTTCTTAGCACTGTTATAGAAACAATGCCTGTTGGAATATGGTTAATAGACGTTGAAGGAAAAATTATGCTTGGCAATCCGGCGGCTCAAAAAATTTGGGCTGGTGCTAAGTATGTAGGAATTGAAAAATATGACGAATATAAAGGTTGGTTTGTAAGCACAGGTAAAAAAATTGGCGCTGATGAATGGGCTGCTGCACGTGTGCTCAGAACAGGGGAAAGTATAATAAATGAAGAAGTTGAAATTGAGCGTTTTGACGGCGAGCATAGACTTATTTATAACTCTGTTGTTCCGATTTGGGGTTCAAATAAAAAAATAGCAGGCGCTGTTGTTGTGAATCAAGATATAACTGAACGCAAGAGAGCAGAAAAAGAATTAGTTGCAGCAAAAGAGAAAGCCGAAAGTTTAGACAAAATTAAATCTGAATTCTTAGCTCAGATGTCGCATGAAGTCCGTACACCTTTGAATGTTCTTTTAAGCTTCTCAGACGTTATACGCGATGAGTTGGAAGAAAAGCAGCTGTTAACTGAAGATATGGAACAATCTTTTTTTAAAATAAATGATGCCGGGAAAAGGATTGTAAGAACGGTGGAATTGATCTTGAACATGTCCGAGGTTCAGTCAGGCAGTTATGAAAACAATCCTAAACAGACGGATATTTATAACGAAATTTTGAAGCGACTTTATCCGGTATTCCTTCAGGCGGCTAATAAGAAAAAGTTACAGTTTGATTTAATAAAAAATGCTGGGGTTTGTAATTCCTATATTGATTCTTACGCAATCGAACGGGTTCTTGACAATATAATTGACAATGCAATTAAGTTTACAGATAAAGGGTACGCAGCAATTTATCTTGATAATAATGAAAGCGGTAATTTAATAGTAACTATTAAAGATAGCGGTATTGGAATTAGCGAAGAATATTTGCCCAAACTTTATACACCATTTTCGCAAGAACTTCATGGGTACACACGTTTGTATGATGGGAACGGGATCGGATTGGCTCTCTCAAAAAAATTGTGTGATATGAATAATGTAGTAATTGAAGTAAGTTCAAGAAAAGGCGAAGGAACTACAGTTACACTAATTTTTCCGAAGTAAAGTTTTTGTAAATAACTCTGCGGTCTCTGCGCCTCTGCGAGAGAAAAAGAATGTCTCAAAGAGTTGCGGTGAGAGCAGAGGAACTGGAGTACAAATGAACAAATTCAAATTTGTAATCAAGCGAAGCGGGTCTGTAGTTCCTTTCAACCCCGATAGAATTACGAATGCTATTTATAGAGCTGCAGTTGCTGTAGGCGGACGTGATAAAGAAAAAGCTGAAGAACTCGGTAAAAAAGTTATTGCGGCTTTAGAAGAAAAATATGAAGAGGGTTATAAACCCCACATCGAAGAAATTCAAGACATTGTTGAAAAAATCCTAATCGAGAACGGACACGCTAAAGTTGCAAAGGAATACATACTTTACAGAGAAGAAGCCGCGCGAAGAAGGCAGGAAGATTCGCGCCACTTTTCAAAACCTTCCGAATGCATTCCATGGGCAAAAGTCTGGTGTTCTCTTGATTGGGCTCTCTCACATAATCTTCATACCATTGAAGTAATAAATGAGAGAATAAGAATTGGAGACTTTCCGCATATTGTTCATGAAAGTGAAACCTCGTATGAAACACAATTAGATACAGCTGCAGAAATGATTAAAGAAAGAAGCGGTGAACTAAAGATGGTTATGGTCAGCGGTCCATCGTCTTCCGGTAAAACAACTACAACAATAAAACTTGAGCAGCGGTTGAAAAAAATGGGAATGAGTTTCGTTCCGCTTGTCGTTGATAATTATTTCTTCGATCTCGAACTTCATCCCAAAGATGAATTTGGAGATTACGATTTTGAAACGCCTCAAGCGCTCGATCTTGAAATGATTAATAATCACCTAAAGCGTTTAGCCGATGGTGAGAAGGTAAGGATTCCTTACTACGAATTTAAGACAGGGAAAAGATACCTTGACCAGACTCCTTTGCAGATAGAAAAGAATGAGGTGCTGTTAATTGATAGTTTGCATGGATTATATCCTGAATTCAGCAAAGAGATACCCGCAGCACAAAAATTTAAGTTGTACTTAGAACCATTACTGCAAATGAAAGATGTTGACGGTCTCTATATCCGCTGGACGGATTTACGTTTGATACGCCGCATGCTTCGCGATTCCGTTCACCGCGCTTACAACCCCGAACAAACTTTGTTGCATTGGCACTACGTCCGTTCTTCCGAAAAAAGAAATATATTGCCTTACTGCAATACTGCTGATTATATCGTTAATACGTCTATGCCGTATGAAGTTCCGCTCTACAGACCCAAACTCTTAAAACATTTTGCTGAATGGGAAAAGAAGTACGAAGGCGATCCATTAAGAGAAGACGCTTATACAAGAGCAGCACGGATTAGAAAAGTGCTGGAAGCGATTGAACCAATAGCAGATGATTCGCCTGTGCCGTGTGATTCTGTGCTGCGAGAATTTATTGGAGGCAGTAATTTAGTCATAAGTCATTAGTCATTGGTTATTAGTGAATGACTAATGACTATTGACTAATGACTTTAGTTTTAGTTAATTTTTGTGCGATGAAAAAAATATTTAGATATAACGTTATAAAAAATCTTTCTGCTTTGTTACTTGCAGCAATAGTTTTTGTTTTTATTCATTCGGAGCTTTTGCAGTTCTGTTACAAAACCGAGACACGCGAAACACACGATTACTGCCAGATTGTAGACGGCGCTACAATTCATGTCGGGAAAAATATTTTTACAAAGTCCTTCGAACTCCATGTCAATAAGTCTAATGACAATACATGGACTGACTTTTACACTAATCTTTTGCAAAAATTTAATTACAATTTTCTTCCAGAAAAACACTCAATTACAACCGGCATCTACCTGCACAATAGTACGTTTCTGATTTAAGCCAATCGCTTTTCATTCTTTATATTCTTCTTCTTTTAGAGCGAAGAACAACATATATGTTTTAAAAAATAT
>JBFLWC010000332.1:0-4492 GCA_040758415.1 Bacteroidota bacterium
TCTCCGTAGAGACGTTGCATGCAACGTCTCTACCGGCTCTATTTATAAATCCACTCTTAAATATATAGGCGGGGTTTGTTTGTAGAGACTGGGATATCCCGCCCCAAGGCGGGATAGGTTATCCCGTCTTTACAACTTCTCTAACAAATAATTTAACAATCCGCTGATCGGAACACGAATCTGTTCCATCGAATCGCGCTGACGGATTGTAACCGTTTGGTCTTCAAGTGTTTGTGTATCAACTGTGATGCAGAATGGTGTGCCGGCTTCGTCCATTCTTCTGTATCGTCTTCCAACTGCGCCTTTGTCGTCATAAAAAATCCGTAAGAATGGTCTAATATCCGATTCTATTTTTCGTGCAATCTCCGGCATACCATCTTTGTTTACGAGCGGAAAGATAGCAGCCTTAATCGGCGCCAACTTCGGATGAAATCTCAAAACGCTTCTCTGCTCGCCGCGGACTTCTTCTTCGTAATATGCATCAATCAAAAACGCCATGAATGAACGGCTTGCACCTGCAGATGTTTCGATGATGAATGGAATAAATTTTTCTTTAGTTTCGTCATCAAAGTATTGCTGTGATTTACCTGAGTATTGCTGGTGTCTTCCAAGATCAAAATCTGTTCTGTTGTGAATGCCTTCAATTTCTCCCCAGCCGAATGGAAATTCGTATTCGATATCGGTTGCTTCTTTAGCGTAGTGTGCTAATTTATCTTTTGGATGATCGTGAAAGCGCAGTTTTGAAGGAGTCATTCCCAACGACTTGAACCACCCGATTCTTTTCTCTTTCCATTCATCGTAATGTTGTTTGTCTGTGCCCGGCTTTACAAAATACTGCATCTCCATCTGCTCGAATTCGCGGGTGCGGAACAGGAAATTTTTTGTATTGATTTCGTTGCGGAACGCTTTGCCTATCTGAGCAATTCCGAACGGAAGTTTTTGACGGCTCGAATTTAAGACGTTCAAAAAATTTACAAAAATTCCCTGCGCGGTTTCCGGGCGGAGATAAATTATATTGCTTGCATCCTCAACCGAGCCAAGAAAAGTTTTGAACATAAGGTTGAAACTTCTTGGTGCGGTGAATTTTCCCTCGGTGCCGCAATTGGGGCAATTTGTATATCCTAAAAGCAGTTCGCTTATCAAAGGTTTTTCAAGAATACTTGTAAATTTTTCGCTCAAGGAAATTTCTTGAGAGAGAATTTCCTGGATTTCATCAAGCTGTTCATTCATTTCTAAAAGATTTTTCAGCCGACCAACAATAGCTTCCTTTTTTTTGTCTGAAACAAGTTCGGCAAGCGTGTCTAATCTGAATCTCGCTTTACACTGCTTGCAGTCAATCATCGGATCGGCAAAGTTTTCAACGTGTCCGCTTGCTTCCCACACGCGCGGGTGCATCAAAATGGATGCATCCAATCCTTCAACATCTTCGCGGTAGGTCATCGTTTTCCACCATTCTTCTTTTATATTTTTCAAAAGCTCAACGCCAAGCGGACCGTAATCCCAGCAGCCGTTCAATCCGCCGTAAATTTCGGATGATTGAAATACAAATCCTCGCCGCTTTGCAAGCGAAACAATTTTTTCAACAGTTTCATTCTGATTCTTTGCGATAATACACCTCTGATTTTTTTGCGGCAAATATAGTAAAATCAGAAATCAGAATTCAGAATTCAGAAATAAGAAGTACGAATGACCAAAGTTTACCGGCTCTGAACAGAAACAAAGAATTTGCCTTCAGCGGAAGGAAAGATGTAAATAGTCATAGGTCAATAGTCATTGGTCATTTTTTTTGAATGAAATTTTTTAAGTAAGATTGTTTGTGTTATAGATTTTAATTTTTATTTTTGGTTTCAATCAAACGGAAAAATAAGAATGCAAAATGTTGTGCTGTTTCCATTCGTAGAATACTGGTGGTTCTATCTCGGCTTTACAGTATTTGTTTTTGTTCTTCTATCAATTGATCTAGGCGTGTTTCACCGCGAAGCACACGAAGTCAGTTTCAAAGAATCTCTCGTGTGGAGTATCGTCTGGATTTCACTTGCTCTAATTTTCAATTTTCTTTTTTATCAATATGCGTTGTGGAAGTTTCCGCAAGTTGAAAGATTAATTTTAATTCCGGGGTTCAATCCGGAAGAAGCTGCAACACAAACAGCATTGGAATTCTTAACCGGCTTTGTTGTAGAGAAAACCCTTGCCGTGGATAACATTTTTGTTTTTGTAGTTGTGTTCAGCTTCTTTGCAATTCCGTTGAAGTATCAGCACCGTGTTTTGTTTTTTGGAATTATCGGTGCACTATTCTTCAGAGTAATTTTTATTGCGCTCGGTTCAATTCTGCTTCAATATCAATTCATTGTGATTGTCTTCGGTGTTTTTTTAATACTTACCGGATTCAAAATTTTATTTGCACCGGAAAAATCTCTGAACCCCGAAAAAAATCCGGTGATAAAACTTTTTAAAAAAATTATGCCTGTTACAGATAAGATAGAAGGGCAAAAATTTTTCATCCGAAAAGAAACAATATTATATGCAACGCCATTAATGGTTGCACTTCTGTTCATCGAAGTTTCTGATATAATTTTTGCAGTAGATTCCGTGCCGGCAATTTTTGCAATCACTAAAGAACCGCTGATTGTTTTTACATCGAATGTATTTGCGATACTCGGTTTGCGTGCAATGTATTTCATGCTGGCAGGAATTGTTGACAAATTCAAATATCTGAAATACGGATTGGGAATAGTTTTAGTTTTTGTAGGATTGAAGATGGCGTGGCTCAATGAATTATACGGCGGAAAGTTTCCTATTGTCTTATCACTGATGATTATAGCATTTGTAATTATCTCATCAATAATTTTTTCGTTAGTGATGACTACAAAAAAAGAGAAACAAAATTGATTTTCTTTTTTCAAAAGCCCGAAGAGCAAAATTAGAAAAGTTTTATAAACAGGTAAGATATTGCTGAAATAGATGCTGAT
Organism: Bacteroidota bacterium; assembly: GCA_040758415.1. Lineage (GTDB taxonomy): Bacteria > Bacteroidota > Ignavibacteria > Ignavibacteriales > Melioribacteraceae > Fen-1258. Next base: position 2,970 of record JBFLWC010000332.1, read on the forward strand.
AGTGGAATGGTTAATATCCACGCCCAAACTATTTGTCCCGCTACTCCCCACTTAACATTTGTTAACCCCTTTAACGAACCAACGCCCATAATTGATCCGGTTATAGTATGTGTTGTGCTAACAGGCACGCCTAGCCCAGTAGAAAAGAAGAGAGTAATTGCAGCTCCAAACTCGGCACAAAAACCATCAACGGGCCGCAGCTTTGCTACTCTCTGTCCCATTGTTTTAACTATTCTCCAGCCGCCGAACATCGTTCCAAGCGCAATGGTTGCATGGCATGCTAAAACAACCCATAAAGGAATGTAAAATTTATTAATCAAACGCGAGCTTACAAGAAGTCCTGCAATTATACCCATAGTTTTCTGAGCATCGTTACCGCCATGACCGAGACTATAAGCTGCCGCAGAAATTAATTGTCCTTTTCTAAATAGGTGATCAACTTTTAATGGATGGCTTTTGCTAAAGAGGCGGTAAATTATCACGCCAATAGAAACGCCTAATACAAGTCCTAAAGTTGGAGAGATAAAAAGGAAAAGAACGGTTTTAATTATGCCGCTTGCAACCAAAGAAGACAAGCCCGATTTAACCACAGCTGCGCCAATCAATCCACCGATTAGCGCGTGCGATGAACTGGTGGGCAAACCAAAATACCACGTGATAATATTCCAAATGCAAGCCCCCATTAATGTAGCAAAGATTATGGATGAGTCTATAATTTTTATATCTACTATTCCCTTACCGATAGTACCGGCAACATGAAGTCCGAATACTAAAAAAGCAATAAAGTTGAAAAACGCTGCCCATATTACTGCATATCTTGGTGAAAGAACTCTTGTTGAGACAACAGTAGCAACGGAATTTGCCGCATCATGAAAGCCGTTTAAAAAATCGAATGTTAATGCTAACAGGATTAGCAGAACAACAGCAATAGTCATAATCAAGCCTGCTTAACAACAATTGTCTCAATAACTTTTCCTACATCATCGCACTGATCAAGAACTTTTTCAGAAGTTTGAAAAATATCTTTCCACTTCATTATATAAGTTGCATCCCATCCATTGTTAAAAAGCTCTTCCATCACTTCATTTCTAAGCTGGTCACCTTCATCTTCAATTAAATTTACTTCATTACAATGCCGCAGAATTTTTTTTGTGTCTTTCAGGTCTCGTAAACAATTAACAGCTTTAGCAAGTGCCTCGATTGATCTGGAAATCAATTTTACTTCTTCTACAAACTTAGGATGAATTTCAGAAATTCGATAGATTTTCATGTGGTTAGAAACTTTGAGTAACAGATCAATTACACTGTCAAGTTCGTGCGCTAATTGATGAATATCTTCCCTGTCAATAGGCGTTATGAAAGTTTTGTTCAGTCTTTCAACTATATCGAAAACTATTGTATCTGCGGCACGTTCAATCTCTTTTATTTTCTTAACATCTTCATGGTTAAAAGTTGCTTTGCTCATGTTATCTTGAAATTGCTTTGACGCCCTGATACAATGTACAGCCAGGTTGTCGAACATA
>JBFLWC010000333.1:0-3130 GCA_040758415.1 Bacteroidota bacterium
CTGACGGAAGGAAAGCTTGCCCGCCGTCTTTTTGGCGGGATAGAATGAAGACGGCTTAAAGCTAACAAAGAGAATTTTCTAATTTATAATGGAGAAAAAGATGAGCAATTTTGATCCCGTAGATATTCTGATTGTTGAAGATAACCCGAATGATGCCGAACTGACAATCAGAGCACTTAAGAAACAAAATATTGCAAACGAGATTTACGTAGTTGGCGACGGAGAAGAGGCGCTCGATTTTGTTTTCTGCCGCGGGAAATACTCCAGCCGCAATCCGGCTAAACCATTAAAGGTGATCTTTCTGGATCTGAAGCTTCCTAAACTGAACGGTCTTGAAACGCTCAAAGAAATTAAGTCGAATGAAATTACTAAAAAACAGCCGGTAGTTATTTTAACTTCCTCTAGGGAAGACCCTGATATTAAAGCGGCATACGAATTGGGCGCAAACGGCTATGTTATAAAACCGGTTGACTTTGATGATTTTCTTCGTGCGATGCAAAACACAGGATTTTATTGGCTGCTCGTAAACCAGGCACCAAAGTAATTTACTTTACTGCTTAATCGTGAAAGGTGAGTTACCAAAAAAGAGGAGGAGTATGAATCAAGAATACAGGATATTAATTGCAGAAGATGTTCCAACCGATGCGGAGTTGGAAGTAAGAGAAGTAAAAAAAGTTCTTGGGAATTGCACATTTAAAAGAGTAGAAACAAAAGAAGATTTTCTAAAAGCTCTTGACGAGTTTAAACCGGATCTTATTTTATCCGATTACCAAATGCCAGGCTTTGACGGTTTAACCGCACTCAAGCTGGCGCTCGAAAAAACTCCGATTACTCCCTTGATCATTGTAACCGGTTCTATGAACGAAGATATAGCCGTAGAGTGTATGAAAGCCGGCGCTACGGATTATGTTATTAAAGAACAGATAAAAAGATTAAGCTCCGCAGTACTTAATGCCCTTGAGCGAAAACAAAATAAGATTGAAAAACAAAAAGCTCTGGAAGCCCTAATAGAAAGTGAGGAGAGGTTTAGAAGATTAGCCGAGAACGCTGAAGATATAATTTACCGCTACGAAATATTCCCTAAACGAATGTTCACTTATGTTTCTCCGGCTGCGTTAAAAATCAGCGGCTATACTCCGGAAGAGCATTATGCTGACCCCGATTTAGGATTCAAAATTGTTCATCCCGATGATCGCCATCTCTTGAAGGATTTATCAAAAGACACAGCTGAAATTAGAAAACCGATTATACTCCGGTGGATTAGAAAAGATGGAAAATTAATTTGGACGGAACAAAAGAATATTCCAATTTATGACGATGAAGGAAATATTGTAGCAGTAGAAGGAATAACACGTGACATAACCAAACGAAAACAAGCCGAAGATGCATTGCGCGAAAGCGAATTGAAACTCCGCAATATTTTCGAAAACAGTTCAAACGTGTTCTACTCTCATACCCCCGATCACATTCTTACTTATTTAAGTCCGCAGATAAAAAATGTGCTTGGTTACACTCCTGAAGAAGCACTGAGAAAATGGACAGAGCTTACATCCGACAACCCCATAAATGAAGAAGGATTTAGATTAACCGTAAAAGCAATAGAAACTTGCCAAGCGCAGCCGCCTTACGAGCTTGAACTGATTCATAAAAACGGTAGAAAAGTTTGGGTTGAAGTTCGTGAAGCGCCTGTAGTTGAAAATGGTAAAACAGTTCAAATAGTAGGTGCTTTGGTTGACATCACAGAACGCAAGCAGATGGAAGATGCACTTAGAAATTCCGAACAAAGTTACAGGCACATCGTTGACTTTGCACCCATCGGAATTTATAGATCGAGTCTAGAAGGAAAAATACTTTCTGCCAACAAAACATTTTCCCAGATTTTAGGATATGATTCGCCCGAGGAACTTCTTGAGAAAAATATGGGCGAAGATATTTACTACATAAAAGAAGAGCGGGAAAAATTAATTCAAGAATTCGAAGGAGCTGGGGTTGCTCTCGATCTTGAAAGGCAGTGGAAAAAGAAAGATGGAACACCGATTTGGATTCAAGGTAATTCGCGTGCCGTAAAAGACGAAACCGGAAAAATAAAATATTTCGAGGGCTTTGTTCGCGATATAACTGAACGCAAGCGGGCAGAGGAAGCTTTGAGAGAGAACGAAAAATTTCTTAATAACATTGTTGAAAATATTCCTAACATGCTCTTTGTTAAGGATGCTAAGGAATTACGATTTGTACGGTTCAACAAAGCAGGGGAAGCATTGTTGGGATATTCAAAAGAAGAAATGTATGGTAAAAATGATTACGATTTTTTTCCGAAAGAGGAAGCAGATTTTTTTACTGAAAAAGATAGGGAAACTCTTCTAAGCAAAAAATCAATTGATATTCCAGAAGAAACAATAAGAACGCGGTATCAGGAAGAAAGAATACTTCATACAAAAAAAATACCGATTCTTGACTCGAATGGAAATTCGCTCTACTTGCTTGGAATCTCCGAAGACATAACCGAACGCAAGCGGGCAGAGATGCTGCAAAATTCGGTTTATCAAATTTCACAAGCGGCAGACCAAGCCACAAGTTCTGAGGAGCTTTTCAAATTGGTTCATGAAATTATCGGCAAAGTTATGCCTGCTAAAAATTTATACGTTGCTCTTTATGATGAGAAGAATGATTTAATCAGTTACCCCTATTATGTTGATGAATTTGACACCCCCTCTCCGCCTACAAAACCACGAAGAGGGTTAACAGAATACGTTCTTAGAACCGGTAAACCTCTGCTGTGTGATGAGACAGCCGATAAAAAATTACACAAACTTGGAGAGATTGAACTTGTTGGAACACAATCACCTATTTGGCTTGGAGTTCCGCTCAAAGTTGAAAATAAATCTATTGGTGTTATAGTAGTACAGCATTATTCAGATCCAAAAGCTTATAATGAGAAAGACATGCAAATGCTTGAATATGTTTCATCACAGGTTGCACATACAGTAGAACGTAAACTCAAAGAAGAAGAGCTATTTAAAGCGAAAGAACGAGCCGAATCTTTAGAAAAACTGAAACAGGAATTCCTTGCACAAATGTCGCACGAAGTCCGAACTCCTCTAAATATTCTTCTTAACTACTCGAATGATAT
>JBFLWC010000334.1:0-3940 GCA_040758415.1 Bacteroidota bacterium
TCGCGGCCGTTTAAAAAACCGAGTTCAATCAAAAAAGAAATTTGTACAACTTCTCCGCCTAATTTTTCCACTAACTTGCAAGCCGCTTCCATTGTTCCGCCTGTAGCAAGCAGATCGTCGTGGAGCAATACTCTGTCTCCTTCATGTATTGCATCTTTATGAATTTCGATTGAATCAATTCCATATTCAAGCGAATAATTTTCAGAGATTTTTTCTGCTGGAAGTTTGCCGGGTTTTCTAATTGGAACGAATCCCACACCAAGTTTTTGAGCAACAATTCCACCAAAAATAAATCCACGAGATTCAATTCCAGCTACTTTTGTTATCTGCTTATTTTTAGCAAGATTATATAGTTCTTCTGCGGCATTAATAAGTCCGTATGAGTTTTTTAGAAGTGTTGTAATATCCTTAAAAATAATTCCCTTTTTCGGAAAGTCTGGAACATTCCGTATTAAATTTTTCAATTCCATTTTCATCTCAACTATTAATTATGTTTTTTATTTGTTCGTATGTTTTTAATTCTTCAAGATATTTCAACAATAGTTCTTCAATGGGAGCATAATCGGCTAACTTCATTAATTCCTGGCGAACATGATGAGAATTATAAAGTCCTTTCAAATATCCGCTGTAATATTTTCTAAAAGGAATAATTGCAGAGCGTAATTCTTTTATCTCAATTGAATAACGTAAATGACGAAGTGCTGTGTAAATTCTTTCATCAGCAGAAACTTGGGTAATATGGTTGTTCTTAAAAATTTCTTTTGCTTCCCTAAATATCCATGGATGTTCAATTGCACCACGGGCAATCATAACTGCGTCAGTATTTGTTTCATCAAATGCACGCTTGACATCTACCGAGGTGAATACTCCGCCATTAAGTGCAACGGGAATTTTTACAACTTGCTTCACTTTCGGAATCCAACTCCAATCGGGTTCTCCGCTATGTCCTTGCATTCTTGTTCTGCAATGAATTGTTAATGCAGCTGCCCCGGCATCTTCAACTCTTTTTGCCACTTCTATAATATTTACTGAAGAATTATCCCAACCGATTCTTGTTTTAACAGTAACAGGAATTTTTACAGCTTTTACAATTTGCCTAACCATCGTTTGCATGTATTCGGGGTCCTTAAGTAATCCGGCACCTGCACCGCGGTTGGCAATTTTTTTTACCCAGCATCCGGCGTTAATATCAATTAAGTCTGGGTTTTTTGCTTCTGCAATTTTTGCTGCTTCAATCATCGGCTCAATGTTACCACCGTAAATCTGAATTCCAACAGGGCGTTCTTCCTCGGTTATTTCAAGTTTTTTTTCTGTTTTTTTGTTCGAACGAATTAGTCCATCAGAATTGACAAATTCTGTATAAACTACATCGGCGCCCAGTTCTTTGCATAATCTTCTGTAAGCAATATCCGTTACGTCTTCCATCGGCGCAAGAAGAAGTGCGTGTTCTATATTTATTTTTCCAACTTTGAACATATCAAACCACTTTTGCTTTCTCCGGTTTCAACAAAAAGAAGGAGAGTAAAAATGTTAATAGTGTAAAAACAGCACCAGTTAAAAATGGAAATTGATAGCCGATAAAATCATAAGAAAAACCACCCCACAATGGACCAAGCACGCGCCCAAAAGCAGAGAAGGATTGATTCAATCCAAGCACTGCACCTTGTTCTTTTTCAGGCGAATATTTTGAAATCATACTTAGAATTGTTGGCTGAAGAATTCCCGTGCCAACTGCAAGAATTGATACTACAATTGCTACACCAAAAAAATTTCCGCCGTATGGAATCATACCAAGTCCAATCATCATAAAAATGGTTCCTACCAAAATTAAATTTCTATCAGAGATTTTTTTAGTTAATATTCGCATCAATCCGCCTTGTATTATCGCGCCTATAATTCCAATTATTCCAAACATAATTCCGTTCTGCTGATCCGTAAATTTGTAAATATTGTAACCGAGGATCGCAAATGTTCCGTAAATATTTGCAACCGAAAAAATAATTATGAAGAACAAAAGTATTAACAATCCAAGATCTGGATGGGCTAAAGTTTTTTTTGCAAAATTTAGATCAAAAAGTTTGAATGAAAATTTTTCCTCCGGTCTCCATTTTTCAACGGAAGACTTACCTTCCGGTAAAGATTCGGGCAGCATGAAAAACGCGAATAAAAACGCGAGAAAAGAAAACGCAGCACTTCCGTAACCCGCAACAGCGTAACCATACTTTGAAAGAAACGCTCCTATCAAAGGACCAAACACAAATCCCAGCCCGAATGCAGCTCCGATTAATCCCATTCCTCTCGACCGTTCTTCTTTTGTAGTAATATCTGCAATGTATGCTTGAGCAACACCTATATTACTTCCGCCCAAACCACCAAGTAACCGCGAAAAGAAAAGAACTGCAAATGAAGCCGAGAAGCTGAAGATCAAGTAAGAAATTGCAGATAAGAGCTGTGTAATTAATATTAGCGGGCGACGTCCTACCCGATCGGATAACCTTCCAAGAATGGGATTGAAAAAAAATTGCATCAAAGAAAAAATTGCCACGATGATTCCAATTCCGAAATCAGAAATATTCAACCGGAGTGCAAATGCTGGAAGTATTGGAATCAAAATTCCAAAACCCATTAAGTCTATAAAAATTGTAAGAAAGATTACTCCCAGCGAAGCTTTGTTTCTATTTACCATCTACAATAACCCAAAATTCAAAATCCAAAATCCCAAATCCAAAACTCAAAATCCAATCCTGCCACGGCGGCGCTAATGAATTTTTCGGATTTAATTCGTTTAAAGGTTCAAACGATCTTTAATAACGCTGAATATTTTGCGTGTATCTCTAAATGATTGAATGAGTTTTGCCCGATCTTTTTTTGTTAGATAAGTAGGAAGAGGATTCATCTGCGCAGTGTCTGCCGGAAGAATTACAAATTCATTTTTCTTTTCTACCCTGCCTTTGAAAACCCATACCGGTACAATGGAAATATTTGACAGCAGGATTTCATCTCTTAGAATATTTTTTTTGAGTTCGAGATTTAAAATCACTCCTGCATCGGAATAACGCCATCTTTGATTCGACAAAAAATTCCCCAGTGAAAAAGCGATTATTCCTTCTCGAATTTTATTTTTGTCTGAAGTAAAAAACTCCAGCGGTTGAATTACGTGCGGATGGCTGCCTATTATTAAATCAGCGCCGTATTCAATTACATGTTTTACAATTTCTTTTTGAAAGTGCGATGGTTTGCGCTGGTACTCTTTGCCAAAGTGGAAATAAACTAGAACAACTTCTGCATTTTTTTTGCGAGCTGATTGAATATCATTTTTAATCAGATTCGTGTCAATCACATTCACTAAAAATTCTTCATTCTTAGGAATATTATTTCCGTTCAATCCATAAGTATAAGCAAGAACCGCCAGTTTGATTCCGTTGATTTCAAAGATTCTTATGGAGTCGCGGTCTTGCTGGGATTTATAAGTCCCGATGGAACTCATTCCTCGTTCACTAATCTTATCAATTGTTCTAACAATTCCTTTTTTGCTGCGGTCGAGCGAGTGATTGTTTGCAGTAAGCAGAATATCGAAGCCAGCATTTTTTAGCGCGTCAAGATATTCATCCGGCGAGTTAAAGAGAGGATAACCTGAATATTTATTTTCTTTTCCTGCAATTGTAGTTTCAAGATTCCCAATCGTGAGGTCTGAACTCGATAAAAACTTTTTCACTTCGCGAAAGACCGGTTTGAAATCAAAACTATCTTTCTGCACACGCGCAAAATCTATCAACGGCAAGTGGCACATTAAATCGCCTGTAAACGAGATTGTAACCGTTTGCAGAGAATCGTCTTCAACTTTCTCTTTATTTATTTCAATCGAGCCGAAAAGGAATTGGAATAACAAAGATGCTGCAAAAAAAAGGATGAATAAGATTTTCATAAAACAGCTTATTAT
>JBFLWC010000335.1:0-8465 GCA_040758415.1 Bacteroidota bacterium
TCAAAGTTGAGCGTATCATAAGTCTTGTTTTGGAAAAGTTTTCCGGTGAGAAGAAAAAAAACTAAACCGGCAAGTGAATCAAGATAACCCGCGCCGTTAAAGAAAAAAATTTCAATTACACTTCTGAAAAAAAGAACCACAATACCAAGTGCAAGCGGCACATCAATGTTGATGATCTTTTTCTTTAACCCTTTCCACGCAGAGTTGAAGTAATAACTGCTGCAGTAAAAAAAGACCGGCAGCGAAAAGAGAATATTTAGATAAGAGAAGATTAGTTTTAGTTCATCTTGCCCGGCAATATTTATAGAAAGATATTCGGGAAAACTAAGAAGCATGATATTGCCAAAGCAAAATCCCGCGATGCCTATTTTGTAGTAAAGCTTTTTGTATTCATCATTTGATTTCCTTACCTCCATGCCTGTTCGGCTTGCCTGTCCGGCAGGCAGGCAGGCAGGGTAGGCAGGCCGTTCTTCGAGATTAAGACTCGGTTCGTATCCAATCGAATCGAGCAGCTCAACAACATCTTTGAAGGAAGTTTTTTCTTCCGAGTAAGTGATGAAAATTTTTTTCTGAAGGAAATTAACTTTTGACAATATAATTCCGGGATTAAGTTTGTAAAGGTTCTCAAGAATCCAGATGCATGAACTGCAGTGCATCTGCGGAACGTTGAGCGTTACAGTTGTTTTTTTACCATCTGTAAAATCAATTAATTTTTGTTTGAGATCTGCATCGCTCAGAAATTCGTAGTTGCGCTTAGTATAATTTTTTCTTGTAACACCGGGTGTGTTATCTATTGTATAGTAAAGGCAAAGATTATTGTTATCAAGAATTTCGTAAACGGTTTTGCATCCATTACAGCAAAAAAATTTTTCGTTTAGATGAATTGATTCATCGGCGCATTCATCGCCGCAATGAAAACAATAAATTTTTGTGTCAGTTCTCTTTTCGAGAATATCTATCTGCTCCAATTATTTATCCGCTTCTTTAGATGAATTGAAATGCGACTATAAAATAAAAAATTGAAAGCTGTTTATCGAATTAATATTTATTGATTCATTAGAGGAGAGAAATCAGAAATAAGGAATCAGAAATAAGAATGACCAAACATAAACAGTGAATAGTTAATGGTGAATAGTAAATTTGCGTCTAGCATCTCGTTTCTAGCGTCTTGAACCTTGCTGGTTGTTTCTTAAAAATTAGATTGGATGTCTTTCTTCACCAAGAGTTTAAAAAGAAATTCTCGCTTTTTTTCCGTATCTTTCAAGTGAAAATTTTCTGTTACTTTGTTCAGCTTTTATTTTCTATTCCTAAATTCAGAAAAAATAGGATGTAGAAATGAACACGCGACCTATTACGAACCGAAGCAAAAAGCTAGAGTGGTTAAAGCACGCTCAAAAGAGTCAACCGCCGGTTGAACCTAAAGAAGCGAAAGCAAGTGCGCTTACATTTGTTTCCGATTTTATCTCTCCTGTAGATCAAATACCGACGGATGATCATTTACTACTAAAAACGCATGTCGAAGAAAAAAGAAGAAGACCACTCTCCTACACTTCAGAGAATTGGATAGGGTAATCAAAGAGAATGTTCGAACTTGATTACAGCTTTTTCCAACCGAAGTATAAACTCTGCTTGCATGGCGGGGAAGGGATAGTATATTTTAAAATCATGTTACGCAAGAAAAGAGGAGAGAGAATAATTATAAATCCAAAATCCAAAGCTCAAAATCCAAAACTCAAAAACTATCAGCCAGTTGATGAACCAAAATCCCAAGCACAAATTCCAAAACCACATTTTGAATTTTGTGCTTTGTCCGTCAGCTGACGGATTGTGTTTTCACTTCTAGCACCTGCCTGTCCGTCTTGCCTGTCCGGCAGGCAGGTAGGCAGGTTTTACGCCTGCGCCGACACATGTCGCCGGTCTTGTTTCTCGCATCAGCAAGAAGGAGTGATCAAACTTGATTTTCCATTCCAGCTCAAATCCGAACATCAAACACGTTTTCAGTTTTTCGTAATCAATATGTTCATTTAAAATTGATTGCAGCTCGGTAGTTTTATCGTTTAGTTCAATTGCGAGAGCATTTTTAGTTTCATCGCTGCAATTCAAATAATCTACCAACTTTCTGTGAAATGTGCCGCACAATATTGATCCATGCTGAAGAACCATGTTGTTAAATTTTCTTTGTGCGCTGCCAATCAATTTCTTCCCGTTGAATTTTACTTCGTTCTTTGCAGCGCTTGTAAAACATAAAACTCCGGATGGTTCTTCCAACAACTTTGGAAAGTCCGGCTGATAATTTTCTAGTTCTGATTTAGCGAGGAGGGGGTTATAAATTTCTAATCCTCTCATAAGAGCGCAGGAAATTTTAAAATAAATTTCGCGCAGAGAAAATTCAGAGTTAAGAGGAAGTATAACCGAGTATGTTAATTCTTCGGCGTGGAGAATAGCCCGGCCGCCGGTTGGACGTTTTACCACTTCTATCCCGTCGGCTTTTGTTTTGATTTGATTGATATCGTCAAAATTTTGGTTGGCTCCAATAGAGATACAGTACGGCTGCCATCTGTAAATTCTAAAGTAAGCTTCGTTTGGTTTACAATTGTGTGCGAGTTCGATATCGAACTGCATATTGTAGTTGCCGGTGTTCGCTCCTGAATCTATGAAGTGCCAAATCATTTTCTAATTATTCCGCGCGTTGATTTCTCCATGAACTCGAGAATACTTTTTACGTGTTGTTGATCACCAAACTTTTCAGCTATTTTTATTTTTGCTTCGGGCGGGTTCATACCAAGGGAGTAATAGATGCGGTATGATTCTTTGATTGCTTCAATTTCTTCTTTTGTAAATCCTCTCCGTTTTAGTCCAACAATATTCAATCCCATATAACGTGCGGGATAACCGGAAGTCATTAGGAATGGAGGAACATCTGTATTGACCATAGAGCCGCCGCCAACCATTGTGTGTTTGCCAATTTTTGTAAACTGATGTACTGCGCTCAGTCCTCCAATAATAACTGTTTCTTCAATTTCAACATGTCCGGCAAGCTGAACACCGTTTGCGATTATGCAATTATTGCCGATATGACAATCGTGTGCAACGTGGGCGTAAGCCATAAGCAAACAATTTTTACCTATTCTTGTTTCGCCTGTCGCGTGTGTGCCGCGGTGAAGTGTTACGAACTCGCGGACGGTTGTGTCATCTCCGATAGTTAAAGAAGTTTTGCTTTTATCGAACTTTAAATCTTGCGGAAGATTTGCAACGGAAGCACCTTGAAAAATTTTAACGCGTTTTCCGATTAGCGCAAAATTATAAACTCCAACGTAAGGACCAATTTCGCATCCGTCGTCTATCTCAACTTCGTCATGAATAATTGAAAATGGACCAATTTCAATGTTGTTGCCAAGTTTTGCTTTTGGACTAACAATTGCAGTGGGATGAATGCGGTTCATAAAAGTATAGAGGATTTAGTTAGTATTTTTATTGGTTTCTTTGTTCATTATTGCGCCCATAAATTCAGCTTCTGCAACAAGATCGTTATTAACATAAGCCGAACCTTTGATCGAAAAGTATTTACTTTTTTTGCTTATCACTTCAGCTTCAAGAAAGAGTTGGTCGCCGGGCACAACGGGTTTTCTAAATTTTGCCTGATTGATGCTCATGAAATAGACAAGATGATTTTCCGGATCAAGGAAAGAATTGAGTATAAGTATTCCGCTCACCTGTGCCATTGCTTCAACAATTAATACTCCTGGCATTATGGGTTGACCGGGGAAGTGCCCTTGAAAAAATGGTTCGTTGATTGTAACAGATTTTACGCCTACAACTTTTTTATCAAGGTCAAGTTCGATGATTTTATCTACAAGAAGGAAAGGGTAACGATGCGGAAGAATTCTTTGAATTGCGTTGGCATCTAAAACCACGCCTTCTTTTTTTACAAACTGATATTTTTTTACTATTTTTTTTTGCTGGTAAAGACTTCTGATTTTTTTTGCGAGTTCTACGTTAGCTTTATGACCGGGCCGAGCAGCAAGTATTTGTGCTTTGATTGGAACACCTATTAAAGCAAGGTCCCCCATCAGATCCAACAGCTTATGGCGCACCGGTTCATTTTTGTAACGGAGCTTGTTGTTGTCTAAAAATCCTTCGCTTGTCATTGTTAACTCTTTATGCAGACCCAGTTTTTCTTTTAAACGGTTCAACCTTTCTGCGTCAATTTCATGATCAATTATCACAACAGCGTTATCAATGTTTCCTCCTTTTATTAATCCTCTATCGGCAAGCATTTCAACTTCGCTTAAAAAACTAAATGTTCTTGCCGGCGCAAATTCCTTCACAAATTCTTTTTCCAGATCGAATAAACCCGTATGCTGGCTGCCAAGAACAGGATTTTGATAATCAACCATTACCGAAATTCTATAACTATTTAACGGCAGAGCAACAATATCAATCTGTTCCTCTTCGTTGTGGTACATAACGGTCTGATCAATCAAGAGATAATCTTTAGGAACTTCTTGAGTAACAAATCCTGCTTCAATAAGTTTTTCCACGTAGGGCATAGCACTGCCGTCGCCAATTGGAGGTTCAATTCCATCCAGTTCGATTGTTATATTATCTATTTGTAAACCGACAATTGCAGCAAGAACATGTTCAACGGTGTATACTTTTGCTGAGCCAAGTCCAAGTGTTGTTCCTCTTGAGATATCAACAACAAAATCTGCATTGGCTGGAATTTCCGGTCTACCTCCCAAATCTGTTCTAACAAATTTAATTCCGCTGTTTTCAGGTGCGGGCATAAAGGTCATTGTGCATGATGTACCGGTGTGTAAGCCAATACCTGATAGAGACACCGGCTTTGCAATAGTTCTTTGGAGTTCGAGCATTAGTTACCTTTCGATGTTAGTTGAGAAATTTTCTCTTCCAAAGATGCAATTTTTTCTTCTAACTTTTTAATTTTTTCTGCGTACTCCGGAAGATTACGAATGTGCGCTTCTCTTTTGAATGCATCTCTGAATTCAATAGCCGGCGAGCCGAAATATTTTCCGGGCTTGGGAATAGATTTCGAAATTCCGGATTGTGCACCGAGCATTACAAAATCAGAAACTTCAACGTGCCCTGTAACTCCTGCTTGACCGCCCAGCATACAATTTTTTCCAATCTTTGTACTGCCTGCAATTCCCGATTGTGCAGACATCATTGTGTTCTCTCCAACAACAACATTGTGTGCAATCTGAACTAGGTTATCAATTTTGGCACCTTTCTTAACTATAGTAGAACCCATCGCCGCACGGTCAATCGAAACGTTCGAGCCGAGTTCAACATCATCTTCGATGAGCACGTTTCCAATCTGCGGTACTTTTTGAAAACTGCCTTTTTCATCCGGAACATATCCGAATCCATCCGAACCGATTACTGTGTTTGAATGAACAATTACATTGTTGCCTATGACGGATCCTTCCCGTATAGAAACGTTTGGATAGATAAGACAGTTGCTTCCAATAGTTACGTTTTCAAGAATTACTGTGTTATGATAAATAATTGTATCATCTCCAATCGCACACCCGTCTTCGATTACAACATTTTTTCCAACCGCAACATTTTTGCCGAGTTTTACAGAAGAGTGAATAGCTGCATTTGTGTGAATTCCATTTAAGTGGATCTCCGGCTTCAGAAAATTGATTATAATTTTTTGGAGAGCAACATTCGGATTTTTCACTTCGATGTAGCTGATATCACTTCTGTTCTTTTTGAAATCGGGGCTAATTAGAATTGCCGATGCTTTGGTAGAGGCGAGGAATTTTTCATAAGCAGGGAGGTAGAGAAAAGTTAGATCGCCTTTTTTTGCTTCCTCAATTTTGGCAATTCCGGTTAATTCAATTTCCGGATTGCCAATAACAACACCGCCGACAAAGTCGGCGGCTTCTTTTAAGTTTATCTTCATAAGTTCTCATTTGAGTTTTTCGATTACAAGCCGCGTTACATCGAATTCTTCTTTGGCGTACAGAAAAATAATATCGCCGCTTCGATCAAAAATAAAATCAAAATCTTTTTCTTTAGCAACAGCTTGAATTGCCAGGAAGATTCTGTTCTGAATCGGTTTCATCAATTCTTCTTGTTTCTGGAAGAGTTCTCCTTTGACACCGAATTTATCCTGGCGGTATTTCGAAATCTGATCTTCCATTGTAACCAATTCTTTTTCAATCTCAGCACGTTTCTGCTCGCTTAAAATCAACTTGCGCTTATCATAGTCTTCATACTTGGCTTTCCAATCTCTTTCCATTTTGGAAAGTTCTTCCTGCCATTCTTTGATTATCGCGTCAAGTTTTTTTTGAGCGTCTTGAGCTTCGGGCAGCTGCTTCATAATTGTGTCGCTGTCCACATAACCTATTTTTGGCTGTGCGTTGACCTTAACAAAAAAAGCTGCAAATAGAATTACCGATAAAATTAATCCAGTCTTTTTCATAATTTATTTTCGGTAATTATTTTTTGCCTCTTTTAAGAAGATCAAGAACTTTGTATGTAATGTCGAACTGCGGGTCGGCTTTAAGAAGAATAACTTCGCCGGCTTTATCGAATACGAATTGCATATTTTCTTCCTTTGAAACATCATCAATAGCTTTGAAGATTTTTGCTTTTACAGGTTTCATTAATTGTTCCTGCTTCTGGAAATATTCACCGTTCGGCTGAGAAAATTTTTGATCCTGGTATTGCTGCCTTTTTTGTTCTTTCTCAACGACTTTTTGTTGAGCTTTCTGCAGCTCATCGGGCTTCATAGTTTGAGATTGTTTCTGATAATCGGCATAAGATTTTTGAAGGTCAGTCCCCATACTATCAAGGTCTTTTCTCCATTTTGCAACAAGCCCGTCAAGATCGCTTTTAGCTTTTATTGCTTCCGGAAATTGTGCGAGTATAATTTCGGAATCAACATAACCGATCTTTAATGGTGTAGTTTGTGTCTGTGCAAAAAGTGCTGTTGAAAAAACGACTAATGCAAACAAGATGATTCTTTTCACGTTTACCTCTAATTTAATGTTAGTTAAAAACCTTTTCCGAATTGGAAGTGAAATAGCCACTGTGGATTTTGTCCGTCAACACTTCTTCGGTCGAATCCGTAGCCGTAATCGAATCCGATCAAACCGATCGGGTTGAGCAAAATTCTTGCGCCTACACCAACAGAGCGTTTCAAGTTGAACAGGTCCGTTTGTTTCATATTCTTGTAAACGTTACCTGCTTCTGCAAAGGCGAGCAGATAAATTGGTATTGGTTCCATTGCAAGCGCTACTCTAAACTCTGTTGTGAACTTAGACATAACACGGTTGTCAAGAACTCTTCCGCTTATCGGGTCACGCGCACCAAGACTTCTATCTTCATAACCGCGCAAAGGAGTGGTTGCAATAATCAATCCGTTGCCGCCCATATAGAAAAATTCAAACGGTTGAATCCGGGTTCCCGCTATTAACTCTCCAATATAACCCAGATCGGTTGAAGAGTAAAGGACAAATCTATTGCTTCTGAATAACGGTTTATACCATTCCCATTTGAGTAGGAATTTATAATAATCAACATTGCCGGGCAAGAATGGACCGCCGGTAAGATCTGCGCTTAATAAAAATTTAGAACCGCGTGAAGGGAAGATAGGGTTATCAATATCTGTTCTAGTAATTGATGCGCCGATTGTGTATTGTCTTGTTAATCCGGTCTGATAATAATTTTGTCCGTCAATTACATCGTTGTATTGAAAGCGCAGCGTTCCCTGTACGTAGAAAAAATCATCGGGCCAGGTCAGCCGTCTGCCCATTCTAAATGTTGCGCCCGATTGGCGCAGATCGTAAACGTATCGCTGGCGAGTATCAAAGAAATCGAAACCGAGGGAAGTAGGTGTATCCATAAACCATGGTTCTGTAAAACCAAGGGAGAATGTTCTATAAAAATTACCAACACCAAACTGCCAGTTGAAATTAAGGATTTGTCCGGCACCCATTCTGAATGGTTCTGCAATTGAAAAGTTTGTAAATGTAAACCCAACCGAGCCGCTGAACCCGAATGCGCCGCTGTAACCAACAGATGCATTTAAGTAATCGCTCGATTTCTCTTCAACTTTATAAGTTATATTTACGGTGCTGTCGTTAGCAGGACGGTAATCAATGCCGCTCTTGTAAAGATTTTCTACGTTGAAGTATTGAAGATTGGCAAGCTGCTGGATGCTTCTTAAAATAAATCCGCGGCTGAAATAGTTGCCCGGCACTGTATAAAGTTCGCGGCGAATAACATTGTCTTTTGTTTTGTCATTCCCCGTAACGTCAACCTTTCCAACTTTGAATCGGTTGCCTTCTGTTACTTTAATTCTTATGTCAACTGAATCTTCTGCAACTTTTTCTTCTTTTGCATCAAGTTGAAAACTGAGATACCCGTTATCTTGATAGAGAGAGGATACATCAGATTGCTTTTCGTTGTAGTGAAGATTTTGGTTGAAC
>JBFLWC010000336.1:0-6196 GCA_040758415.1 Bacteroidota bacterium
TTTTGCCAGTTTTCATAATCAGTTTCCGCAATTGTTTTTCCTCCCCAAAATCCACCCACAGTGCTGAATAAGAAATAGCTTGCGTCATTTTTCTTTTTCACACGTGCAAATGCAGCGGCAACGTTTTCTTCGTTCAATAAATCCCCGGTTTTTATGATCTCAAAATTTTTCTTTTCATTAATAACTTCTCCGGAAATACCTAATTGTAAAGGCAGAAAGTTTTCTCGTGAAAAGAAGTAATAGTAATCGTATTCCTGTTTCAAGAAAAACTCTACTGCGGTTTTTCCAAGATTACCGGATGAACCAAAAAGCAAAAAAATTTTTTCTGGAATCATCGTTTTCTTTTAATAAAAAATTTTGCGCCAACCGGAAAGTGATCGCTGTAACCTCCAACATAAAGATTACCTGCAAACGTTGGAACAGCACCTCCTTTCCGATTTCCCTCTTGATAAATCATAAACTGCGGTTTAATCACTTCAAACGAATTGCATTCATACTCTATTTTTTTCCCGTCAAGCAGTGCTGAAGAAATTATTATTTGATCAATCATATCGAATTTACCACGATAGAAATACGAACCCTCATTATTTGAAAATTTTTTGTAAGAGAGATTCATCAAATTTGTTTTTGATGGAACGTCGCAATCAAAATCTTTCGCATTCAAGACCTTCTCAATTGACTCATTATTCGGTTCATCATTAAAATCACCTAAAATAATTACGTTGCTGTTTTGAGAAGTCCGGCTGAGTGTGTCCAAACTACTTTTTAACACTTCGGCAGCTGTTACACGATTGATATTAGATTTTTCTTCTCCACCTCTGCGCGATGGCCAGTGATTGACAAACAGATGTACTTTTTCTTTACTCTTTTTATGTACGAGAACAACATGAAGAATATTCCTGGTTGCGTAGCCGGTTGGTAGTTCAACTTGAAGCGCTGCAACACTATCAATCATAAAAACATTTCTATCGTAAATTAGTGCAACATCAATTCCCCGCTCGTCGGGCGAGTTACGATGAACTACAACGTAATCACGATCGCGCAATTTATAGAGCAGCATTTTCACTACATTCATATTTTCCACCTCTTGAACTGCAAGAATATCCGGTGCGCAACCGTTGTTCATGTAATTAATCACTTTTGCAAGATTGTTGAGTTTATGTTCTAGTCTATCTTCATACCATTGTTTCGGAGATTCGGGTAGAAACTCCTCATCATTTTTTAATGTATCATCAACAGTGTCGAAAAGATTTTCAAGGTTCCAGCTTGCAACAAAGAATGAATCTTTTTTTGCTATCTGGCAATTGATGGTTAACGGAAAAATCAGGACAAAAAAGAAAATTAAACGATGAATTAATCGCATGAAATATTCCTATTATTTTGTGGTTATTATTAGAATGTAATTATATTCTCTCTCGAAAATATAACCAAAATAAATTAACGAGATAAGATGAGTAGTGCAAAAAAATCATCATTGGAAATTAATTCCGGCTTTGCCGGGAAAAAATTTGTAATAATAGATGCAATGGCATTGGCATACAAAGGTTATTATGCTTTCATATCCAGACCGTTGATAACTAGATCAGGCGAGCCGACTTCAGCGGTGTTCGGATTTTTGAATCAGCTTTTTAGAATTATAGAAGACACAAAACCGGATTATCTTGCTGCCGGGTTCGACTCAAAAGAAAAAACTTTTCGACACGAACTCTACGAGAATTACAAGTCATCGCGCCAGGCAATGCCAGAAGATATGATCCAACAGATTAAACGTATTAAAGAAATTATCGAAGCATTTAATATTCCGATTTACATTCTCCCTGGATATGAAGCAGATGATTTAATCGGCACTGCAGTAAAAGAAGCAGAACAACTTGGCTTTGATTGCTACGCGATTACTCCCGATAAAGATTACCTTCAGCTTGTTACCGAAAATATAAAGATTGTCAAGCCCGGGAAATCCACAGATGAAATAGTTGTGATTGATGAAAAGAAAGTACGGGAAGAAATGGGTTTTGAACCGATTCAAATGATTGATTACCTTGCACTCGTCGGCGATTCGTCAGATGATATTCCCGGTGTAGCCGGAATTGGACCGGTAACAGCTCTGCCGCTCATTCAAAAATTTAAATCGCTCGAAAATATTTACAAAAATTTAGATCAGATTGAAAAAACTGCAACAGTAACCAAGCTTGTTGCAAATAAAGTAAATGCATTTCTATCGAAACAATTGGCAACAATAAAAACCGATACACCTTTTCATATAAAGTTTGAAGAAGCGCGTTTTCATAAGCCCGATTTAGAAAAACTTTTCAAAATTTTTGATGAACTCGAATTCAAAACATTCGCTAATAAACTCAAAAAACTTTTTGTTGAACACGAATTTGAAAAAATAAAAATAGAAGAAGAACCGGTGTACAAGGAACCAAATAAAGAAGAAGTCGTTGATACGGCAGGCACGTATGATAAAAGCAAAGTAAAATATAAACTCATTTTATCTTTCAGAGAAGCCAAAGAACTTGCGCAAAAACTTGCCGGGTGCGAGTTGTTCGTCTTCGATACCGAGACAGATGGACTTGACACTCTGAGCGTTAACCTTGCCGGGTGTTCTTTTGCGATGAAATCGAAAGAAGCATTTTTTGTAGCCACAAATCCTTCTGCACAATCGGTTTCCCTTTTTGTCTCGAATACATCCGACCGCCTGCCCATAGAAGACTTTGTAAAAATTTTTAAGCCTGTTTTTGAAAATGAAAAAATCAAAAAAGTCTGTCAGAACGGAAAATATGATATCGGAGTGCTTTGTCATTATGGAATTGAAGTAAAAAATTTTTACTTCGACACAATGCTTGCAAGTTACGTAATTGATCCTGATCAGAAACATGGAATGGATGATCTTTCTAAAAAATATCTTAATTATAGTCCAATAACACTTTTGGAATTAATTGGCTCTAAAAAAACTCCAGAAAAAATTTTTGAAGTAGACCCAAATCTTCTTTCCGATTACTCTTGCGAAGATGCAGACATAACTTTTCGTCTTTACGAATTGCTGCGGCAGGAACTGAAAAAAGAGAAACTCGAAAAGCTCGCCTATGAAATTGAATTTCCTCTTGTACCTGTTCTAGAAGATATGGAGCGAACCGGCATTAAGATTGACACAAAAAGTTTGAAAGAGTTCAGCGACAGTTTAAAAAAACTTCTTGATAATTACACGAAAGAAATTTACAAACACGCAGGCGAAGAATTTAACATTAACTCAACACAGCAGCTTCAAAAGATTCTTTTCGAGAAATTGAATCTTCCGCAATCTACAAAAACCAAAACCGGCTTCTCTACGGATGCAAAATCGCTTGAGTCGCTCAAAGGTTCGCATCCAATAATTGATATAATTTCGGAATACAGACAGGTTGCTAAACTCAAATCAACCTATGCCGATTCGTTGCCTCTTTTAATACACCCCTCAACCGGCAGAGTTCACACTTCATATAATCAAGCTGCAGTATCTACAGGGCGGCTTTCAAGCAACAATCCGAATCTTCAAAACATTCCTATTCGAACCGATCTTGGCAAAGAAATAAGAAAAGCATTTGTTCCGCGCGATAAAAATTATTTGATACTTTCTGCAGATTACAGCCAGATCGAATTGCGAATAATGGCAAGCATCTGCGGCGACGAAAATTTAATGCGTGCATTCAAATCCGGGGAAGATATACACAGAAGAACTGCGGCGTTAGTTTTTAAGGTTGATCCCAAAGATGTTACGCCCGAGATGAGACGTAAAGCAAAAGAAGTCAACTTCGGAATTCTTTACGGACTCGGTCCTTTCGGTCTGAAATCGCGTTTGGGTATTTCACAAACTCACGCAAAAGAAATTATTGATAACTATTTCAACTCTTTTAAGAATGTGAAAAAATTTATGGAAGATTCTGTTAAGAAGGCGCAAAAGAAGGGTTACGCCGAAACTCTTTACGGACGAAGAAGATTTTTAAGAAACATTAACAGTAAAAACCGGGTTGTGCAGCAGTTCGAAGCGCGTGTAGCTGTAAACATGCCCATACAAGGTACTGCCGCAGATATGATAAAGCTCGCCATGATAAAAATTTATGAAGTACTTCAGAAAAAGAAAGCGCGCACTAAAATGGTTTTACAAGTTCACGATGAATTGGTTTTTGATGCACACAAAGATGAAGTTGATGAGCTGCGTCCGTTAATTGTTGAATTAATGGAAAATGCCTTGCCGCTGGAAGTTCCGGTTGTTGCAGAAACCGGTGTAGGAGATAATTGGTTAGACGCACACTAACAATTACCACCACACCGTCCCGCAAGCGAGACGAAGCTGTCCAATGGTGTAGCCATGCCTTTGGCAAAAGTAATTATTCATTCACCTTACGCACAAAAGTTTTTTAATCCACAACGGAGGATCTTTTCTTTGCGGTCTTTGCGTGAAATTTGTTCCTTTTTTTCTCGCTGGCTACGCCATTGAACAGCTTCATAAAGGGGTGGTTTATCGGCTTGAATTTTACTTTGTTGCGCCCAAAGTAGTAAACTGAGCGGAAATAATTTATGGAGCTGCAAGTAGAACCAAAAAATATTTCCGCCAATTTTTTATCAAAGATGTGCCTTCAAATAATTGATACTATCAATTGTAGTTGGATCGTAACCGCGCATCAGTGCGTAATAATATGACGCCCAATCACCTAAGTAAATTAAATCAACTAATCTTAACTTAGCATTGCTTTGGCTGCTCTTAAGATTAATTACTTCGCAGCCAGCTTTCCTTATCATCTCGGATGTCAACTCAAATCTCTTTTTAACTTGCGGATGATAATCGTCATCTAAAATATTGATCAGTTTGTAATTCATGGTTGGCTTGTATCCTTCCCATCCCAGTATCTCGTTATGATTGAGTTCAGGCAAGTAACCAAAGAACGAATGCTGTTTCGAGTTCTCGTTAAATTGTCCTTTGAGACGCGTTCCAACAGCCGATGTGTAATCGCTCACAGAATAAATCAAAGGAACATATCCCAATAAATTTTCAGCCAGGTTCAACGCTTCGTTTTCCGGTTTAGAATATTCTTCCCCTTTTTTCTTCAACAATTCAATTGCTTGCTTTACATTCCCGTTTTGGTTGGGTACAATTTTTAATGAATGAAATGTTTTTAGTATTGTAAAAAAATTTATCCATAATGCAAACCTCGGCTGAAAACCTTTCAACAATATTCCACAGGGAATACTTTGCTTCTTTGCGATCTCTTCAATCTTTCCACCTGTAGTAACACAAACAACCTGGCACTTCTTTTCAATTGCTTGATTCAATGCAGAGATTGTTTCTTCTGTGTTGCCTGAATACGATGAAGCCAGCACAAGAGTTTCTTCATTTGCGTAAGACGGCAATTCGTAATTTCTATTTACGGCATAAGGATATTTCAATTCAGCTCTGAAAAAATTTTGAATCAATTCTCCGCCGATTGCCGAGCCGCCAAGACCGGTTAGAATTATATTTTTAATTTTGGATTGATTGATGGACGATAAATCGAATTCATTGTTCCATGCGTATTCAATCTGCTGGTATGAATCGGTTAACACCTTGAATTGATTTGCTGGATCGTGTTTCGAAATCATTTCAGATAAATTCATTTCTACCTCAGTATAAGTTTTTGATTTGTTCGTGTAATTTTTGATTAAAAAAATCGTGCAAACGGTTGTTAATTTCTTTTTCTGTTTTAAACACAAGACATTCGTGTGCCAGGGATTGTAATTCTTTGTAGCTGAGACTTCTAATAATTTTTTTGAGAAGCGGAATAGCAGATGCAGAAACGCTTATAGAATCCAAACCAAGACCAATCAACAGCGGAACCGCAAAAGGATCGGCAGCCATTTCACCGCACATGCTTACCATTGTTCCGGCTTTTTTTCCTTCACTTATGATATGATGCAGTGTTCTCACAACAGCAGGATGAAATTCTTGATAAATATTCGAAACAATTTCATTGCCTCTGTCTACTGCAAGGAGATATTGAATCAAATCATTTGTGCCAATACTAACGAAATCAACTTCATCGGCAAAATCTTTTATAAGCACTGCAGCCGAAGGAATCTCTACCATAATTCCAACGCCCATGTGCTTATCGAATAATTTTCCTTCCTTCTTAAGCTCGGTTTTGCACTCTTCAACAATAATTTTTGATTCTAGAATTTCCCG
>JBFLWC010000337.1:0-2567 GCA_040758415.1 Bacteroidota bacterium
CCTCTATAGTAATTTCGTTGGGGTTGCCAATGTTTACAGGAGATGTTTCATTAGATAAAAGCAATTTAAAAATTCCTTCGACCAAATCGCTCACAAAGCAAAAACTTCTTGTTTGAGAACCATCTCCGAATACTGTAATATCTTCATTCTTTAATGCTTGTGAAATAAATGCAGGCAAAGCTCTGCCGTCATCCAATCGCATGCGTGTACCGTATGTGTTAAAGATTCTCACTATCCTTGTATCAAGTTTATGATAACGATGATAAGCCATTGTAATAGCTTCTGCAAAACGTTTTGCCTCGTCATAAACGCCGCGCGGACCAACAGGGTTAACATTTCCCCAATAATTTTCACCTTGTGGATGGATTAAAGGATCGCCATAGACTTCTGAAGTTGAAGCAAGTAAAAATGTTGCTTTTTTTTCTTTTGCTAAACCAAGAGCTTTATGAGTTCCAAGCGAACCCACTTTCAAAGTTTGAATCGGATATTTTAAATAATCAATTGGACTTGCCGGAGAGGCAAAGTGTAAAACGTAATCAACTTGGGATGGAACGTGGATGTAGTTTGTAACATCGAGCTTAATAAATTGGAAATTCTCGTTTAGAAAAAGATGTTCAATATTTTCCATTCGACCGGTTAGAAGATTATCTAAACAAATAACCTTCATCCCTTCTTCTAAAAGTTTATCGCAAATATGCGACCCGATAAAACCTGCCCCGCCTGTTACAACCGCAACTTTCTTATTCATTCAATTTCCTGAACTGTTATTGGTGAGATAATAATTTATTTCTCTTTTAGTAATTGTGATATTTTTAACGAAGATATAAAACTTCCAATAAACCCTAATAAGATCCCTACTGCGGGAATCAAGAAGATAAGTACCTCCGGCGGACGTATGAATCTAAGGTTATCATAAATCTTAGCTAATAAAATCAATATTGTGTAGAGCAAACTTATACTTATTAACGAAGAAATTAATCCAATAAAAATGCCGTTTAGGATAATGGGAATCTTCATTGTTTTTGTTTGTGCTCCTACTAATTTCATAGTTATGTAAAGATGGCGGTTGCCGAACATTTGGATTTTGTTGTTACTGTAAACAAGATATACCGATAACAGTATTAATATAATTGATAGAAAATATATTGTGTACTCGAACGACTTCAGCAAATTCAAAATACGCAGGACAGTTTTATAATCATAAACTACGTCTGTTACGCCATGAATTTTTTTAAATTGTTCTGTGAATAACTCTATGTTTTTTTCATTCAGTGCTTGAGGTTTGAATTTGACAATCAAGGAATTAGGCAAGGGGTTCTGGTCTAACACAGTTCTAAAATCTTCGCCAGTCTCTTCTACAAATTTTTTTGCAGCGTTATCCTTACTAATAAAGTTAACAGAAAGAACAGCAGGGGAATTCCGGATTTTTTCTTTAATTATTTCAACTTCCTGCGGAAGGACCGAATCATCTAAATAAACATTTACTTCGATTGAGCGTTTAATTTGGTCGGAGAGTTTATTAACGCTGAAGACAAGAAAAAATGAAATTGTTGATAGCAGAACTGCAGTTGTGGTTACTGTAATCGTAACAGCTGTTGCGAAAGAGGATTTTTTAAATATTCTGAAGGTTTCTTTTAAGTAAAATATTATCATCGTTTTTAGAAATTAGATTCGTCAATCCAGCGTAGTATTTTCCATTTTCTGTTTTCATCTTTTGCAAGAGTAAGGTTAACTCTGCCGTCAACAAAAATTACGTCTGTGGGATTGAATGTTACTGTTAAGTTAAAACTTCTGATAATTCTTGTTGAATCTCCCGTTAACGAAACTATATTGTTCCAAACTAAATCTAATCTTTGCGAGTTCTGAAATAGCCCGGTGCTTACTTTCATTTCCTCGTCTCTTCCCCATGAAACATCCACACCCAAATCATAATCGCGATAGCTGAATGTAAAATTTTTATTTAGCACCTGGCTATAAATTAATGTGTCCTTAAATGTGTACGCATACTGAAAGTTTTGGAAAACTCCGTCAACATTAGTCTGATCGCTTATTAATCCTTTTCCTCTGCCAAGATTCTCATCTATTCTGGGGGCGAAAGGATTGACACAACTGTTAAGTGCAATTACTATCAAACCAAAAAAAAGAATGCGTTTAATACGACCTCCCTTTTAATTCGCTCCAGCTTTTTAAGTTGCCGATGCGCAAATCACTCCATTCAACAATAACCCATTGCTTTCTTTGATCCAGAAAAATTTTGAATTGTGCAGTCCCTTTGTAATCACTGCTGATGGTTTGATCATCTGACTGCAGCGATAAATTATAATCGAATTGATAAAGTGCGCTGTCTCCAAATTGTGTTTGGAATTGATTTGATAAATTCAGCGTGATTGATTTCCCAGGTTTTGATTTGGCTTTCTGGTATCTAAAATATTGTTTCTCCGATTCTAACCCCCAGTTGTTAAGAACAGGGAATTGCGCAGCCGAACCGGCAGAGGGGAAAAATTTATAATCTTTTTTTAAGAATGATTGATCTACAAAACAAAAAATGTAATTCTCTAAAACTTTTT
>JBFLWC010000338.1:0-5586 GCA_040758415.1 Bacteroidota bacterium
ACAAAAAGATTGGGCGCGCTTATAGAATTGGAATAACCGGACCACCCGGTGCGGGCAAATCTACATTAACAAATCAACTTATAAAATATTACCGAAAGCAAAATAAAACAGTTGGTGTAATAGCAGTAGACCCAACAAGTCCTTTTACCGGCGGCGCATTACTTGGAGATCGTGTTCGGATGAGTGAAGCCGGTGTAGACGAAGGTGTTTTTATTAGAAGTATGGCAACGCGCGGAAGTCTTGGCGGACTTAGCAAAAAAACAATTGACGCCGCAGATGTTCTTGATGCTGCCGGATACGATTTTATTATTCTTGAAACCGTAGGAGTCGGTCAATCCGAACTTGACGTTGCAAGAGCAGCAGACACAACCATTGTTCTTCTAGTTCCAGAATCCGGTGATTCAATTCAAGCGATGAAAGCAGGATTGATGGAGATTGCGGATTTCTTCGTATTGAACAAAAGCGACCGACCGGGAGCAGAAAGCGCTATGATGGCACTTAAAACAATTTTGATGCTGCGCTATCACACAGAAAAAAGCTGGCTGCCAAATATTATCAAAGCAGCCGCTTCAGAAAATTACGGCACAAAAGAAATTGCAGATGAAATTGAAAAACATCATCAATTTTTAGAACGGAATGGATTGCTGAAAGAAAAACGGGAGGCAAATTACAAAGTGCGTATAAAAGAAATTGTTGAACACTTGTTGAAGAATGAATTATGGAAAGAACACCGCGCTGAAAGTCTTGAGGCATCACTCGCAAAAGTAGTTGAAGGCGAAACTTCTCCCTATCAAATAGCAGAAACTCTTTTTAACGATTTCAAATCAACCATAAAACAAAAAGGTTTGTTATGACAGAGACATTGACAGATGTGAATTTTCTTCTCGCGTTCGATGAGAATCAGCTTGCAATCAAAAAAACGATTCGTGAATTTGCAGAGAAGCAGATTAAACCACGCGTAATGGAATTTGATGAGGCGCAAAAATTCCCGATAGAAATTATGCAGCAATTAGGCGAGCTTGGATTTATGGGCATATTAGTTCCGGAAGAATATGGCGGCTCGGGTCTCGGTTACACTGAATACGCACTTGTTGTAGAAGAACTTGCACGTATTGATCCTTCGATTGCACTTTCTGTTGCAGCACATAATGGTCTTTGCACAAATCACATTAACGTTTATGCAAACGATGAGCAAAAGAAAAAATATCTTCCGGATCTTGCCGGTGGAAGAAAAATTGGCGCATGGGGATTAACCGAACCGGCATCCGGAAGCGATGCGGCGGGATTACAAACAACAGCTGTAAAAAATGGTAATTATTATATTCTCAACGGAACAAAAAATTTTATTACTCACGGCGGCGTTGGCAAAACTGCAGTTGTAGTTGCTATAACCGATAAAAGTAAAGGCAAAAAAGGAATCTCGGCTTTCATTGTTGAAAAAGGGACTGAAGGATTTTACGCCGGCAAAAAAGAGAACAAACTCGGAATGCGTGCAAGCGAAACAACTCAATTGATTTTTGAAAATTGCCGTGTGCCTGCGGAAAATTTAATGAGCAATGAAGGGGAAGGATTTACACAAGCCATGAAAATTCTTGAAGGCGGAAGAATTTCAATAGCAGCTTTAAGTGTTGGACTTGCCCAAGGTTGTTTAGAAGCATCGCTTGCATATTCTAAAGAGCGAAAACAATTTGGTAAAACTCTTTCCGAGTTTCAAGCCATTCAATTCAAGCTTGCAGATATTGCAACAGAAATTGAAGCTGCCCGATTGATGACTTTTAAAGCGGCAAGAATGAAAGATGATAAGAAAGATATTCTGGATATTGCAGCAAAGGCAAAACTTTATGCAAGCGAAGCTGCTACGCATGCAGCTAATGAAGCTGTTCAAATTTTTGGCGGATATGGATTTACAAAAGATTATCCAGTTGAAAAATTTTACAGAGATGTAAAATTATTAACAATCGGAGAAGGTACTTCGGAAGTTCAAAGAATCGTAATTGCACGTACACTTTTACAAGAATAGCATATGTTCAGATTTTTATGCCCGAGGAACTTTTTATAATTTTTGAACAAAGATTATTCACAAAACAAAACTTTACAAATCGGAAAAGAAGATGGAAACTGCAATGAAAGAAAATAATGAACTCATATCTATATTTGTAAAAAGTGTAGAAACAGCTGAAAGAAATACTTCCCTACCGGCAGGCAGGTGGAAAAGTGAATTACGATGAAGAATAAAAAATAAATCAAATACGCCTCCGTCAGTTGACGGATAGCGGACGTTAATCCTTGCTCAGAAATCAAAAATCATCAATCCATGTTCTGAAATTAAAAAAACAAGGTAGGTAGTCTATCTTAAAAACTTATTTTGTTCTGGTTTATCCAGGTTAGGCAATCAAATGACACAAATCGGTTCCCCTAAAAAAGTAACAGAAACATTTCTACGCAGAGAAGATTTTCACAAAAATCTCGTCAGAAAAATTAATGCAATCAAAGAGACGATAAAACTTGGCGGCGGAAAAAGCGCAATCGAAAAACAGCACGAAAAAGGGAAACTAACTGCGCGTGAACGAATCGAAAAATTAATTGATAAGGGGACAACATTTTTCGAGCTTAACACATTTGCAGCTTACGATATGTACAAAGAATACGGCGGCGCTCCAAGCAGCGGAACAATTTTTGGAATAGGAAAAATTTACGGGAAAAATTTTGTAATTGTTGCCAACGATGCAACAGTGAAAGCCGGCGCGTGGTTCCCCATTACCGCAAAGAAAAATTTACGCGCGCAAGAAATCGCAATCGAAAACCGCCTCCCGATAATCTATCTGGTAGACAGCGCTGGAGTTTTCCTTCCTCTTCAAGAAGATATTTTCCCGGATAAAGAACATTTCGGAAGAATTTTTCGGAACAATGCAATCATCTCTTCAATGGGCATTCCGCAAATTGCTGCTATAATGGGTCCTTGCGTTGCCGGCGGGGCATACCTTCCAATTATGAGCGACGAAGCGTTGATAGTTGAAGGCGAAGGTTCTGTTTTTCTTGCCGGCTCACACCTTGTTAAAGCTGCTATTGGTGAAGAGATTGATAATGAAAGTCTTGGCGGCGCGCGCGTGCATTCAAATATTTCCGGAGTTACAGATTACATAATGAAAAATGATGACGAGTGTCTTCGTCAAATCAGAAGTTTGGTAAGTAAGTATGGCGAAAATGAAAATGCGGGATTCAATCGTAAAGAGTCTGCTCCGCCTAAATTCGATCCAAAAGAAATTTATGGAATACTTCCCGACGACACTATAAAACCTTACGACACTTATGATCTTATTGCACGGATAGTTGATAACTCTGAAATTGATGAATACAAAGCAGGTTTTGGAAAAACTTTAATAACAGCATACGCGCGCGTTGACGGCTGGGCAGTGGGAATTGTTGCTAATCAACGCAGCATAGTGAAAACAGAATCTGCCAAAGGAGGAGGTGAAATGCAGATAGGAGGAGTAATATATTCTGATAGCGCAGATAAGGCAACACGATTCATCATGAACTGCAATCAGAAAAAAATTCCTCTTCTGTTTCTTCAAGACGTAACAGGATTTATGGTAGGAAGTAAAGCCGAACATGGCGGAATAATTAAAGACGGCGCAAAGATGGTTAACGCAGTTGCAATTTCAGTTGTCCCGAAAATTACAATTATCATCGGAAACAGCTTCGGCGCAGGAAATTATGCAATGTGTGGAAAAGCTTACGACCCGCGTTTTATTTTTGCATATCCAAACGCAAAAATTGCGGTGATGGGCGGAGCGCAGGCAAGTTCTGTCCTGCTTGATATTCGTCTGAAGCAAATGGAAAAATCCGGAAAAGAATTTACTAAAGAACAAAAAGAAAAATTACTAAATGAAATAATGAGGTCGTACGAAGAGTCTAGCAATCCACTTTACGCTGCAGCACGTTTGTGGATTGACGAAATAATAGACCCGGCACTCACACGTGAATACGTTTCACACTCGATCGAATGCGCAAATAATAATCCTCATATTCCCCGCTTCAACCCCGGAGTAATCCAAACATAAAATCTATTTGTGAACTAATGCATGCTCATGCACCTGACCTTTTCTTCCTCAACAGCGCAGCACAAATATGAAAAATCCTTTTCTCAGAAGTTAAGCTTCATACCTCCATTCTCGGGCATTTATCTTCATACGTACTGGCAATGTTTTTATAGTGACAATTATTCTTAAGCTGATTATTTTACGTACGGCTTCATTCCCTTATTAAAGTATCTTCAATAAATAAACAGACACACGGTGCACACACTAACTCTAATATTGATTCTGGTTTTAAACGTTTTTTGGCAGGATGATCCTTATGAAAGAGACCGTGAAAAAATGGTTCTCACTCAAATTGAAATGCGCGGTGTAACTGACATGGCAACTCTATCTTCAATGAAAAAAGTTCAACGGCATCTTTTTGTACCCCGGCATTTAAGAGATAATGCTTACGAAGACAGACCTTTGCCGATCGGTTATGGTCAAACCATTTCTCAGCCGTTCATAGTTGCTTATATGACGGAAATAATAAGACCGGACAAAAATTCTAAAATGCTCGAGATCGGCACCGGCTCAGGTTATCAAGCTGCTGTGCTAGCCGAAATTATAAGCGATGTTTATACAATAGAGATCATTACCGAGCTGAGTAATTCATCAGAAAAAAAGTTGAAAGAACTTGGCTACAAAAACGTTTATGTAAAAAATGCCGATGGTTACTATGGTTGGAAAGAACAAGCGCCTTTTGATGCAATTATTGTTACTGCCGCTGCGGAATTTATTCCTCCTCCTTTGATAGAGCAATTGAAAAACGGCGGAAGAATGATCATCCCGGTCGGCTCTCCATTTCAAACACAAATGTTAATGCTAATCGAAAAAAAAGATGGCAAAGTAACTACAAAAAGTTTGATGCCAGTTATGTTTGTTCCTTTCAAAAGAGGCAAGTGAATTATTTTGGATTAAATACGATGGGAATTCCCCGCTATATGAAAAGAACCTCCATCTCAATATTTCTTCTTTCCGTCTCTATCATAGCATACCAATTGCTATTGATGCACATCTTTTCAATAACTCAATGGTATCATTTTGCTTTTATGGTTATCTCGGTTGCACTGCTTGGTTTTGGCGCCGCCGGTTCTTTTATTGCATTATTTAGAAATAGATTGGTGGAATATTCTACCTGGTTGATTCCTTTTTCAATGTTAATTTCGGGATTGTTTCAATGCAGCGTAATTTTTCTCTCTCAATTACCCTTCGCTAGGTTCGATTCATATTTGATATTTGCCGACTATTCACAATTTGTAAATCTTGTAATTACTTATTTGATTTTTTCCCTCCCATTTTTCTTTGGAGCTTTATCAATCGGATTATCTTTTATTATTTACATAGATCAAATAGACAAACTTTATTTCAGTAATCTTATCGGTTCCGGTCTTGGCGGAATTACAGCTCTTATTTTATACTCGTTCTTTTTACCGGAAGAAATTTCATCGTTGATTTCTTTACTGCCGCTAATATCTGCTTTGATACTATCCCCGAAAAATTATAA
>JBFLWC010000339.1:0-3083 GCA_040758415.1 Bacteroidota bacterium
GAATAAATCGTAACGAAGTTTTGTTTTCACGTCTTCGATTGTTTCATCGTACTTGTGTTTAACTTGCGCCCATCCTGTTATGCCGGGTCTTACTTTTAATCTTCTTTTGTAGAGAGGAATTTCTTTAGAAAGTTTTTCAACGAAGAATGGACGTTCCGGGCGAGGACCTACAAAGCTCATATCACCTTTAAGTACATTTAATACTTGGGGAATTTCATCAATGCGGGCTTTACGAATAAATTTTCCGGCACGTGTAATTCGAGGATCGTCTTTGGAAGACCAGACCGGTCCGGTATGTTTTTCTGCATCGGCAATCATTGTTCTAAATTTTACCATTTTAAATATTTTTCCGTTCATTCCCATCCGCTTTTGTTTATAAAAAATTGGGCCTTTGCTATCCAAACGAATTGCAAGCGCTGCTAAAATTGTAACCGGAGAGGTAATAATTATAAGCATGAACGAAAGAATTATATCCAACAGCCGTTTAATTTTTTTCTCCCACTCGGGCATAAGTTCGGGCATAACATCAATAAGCGGAAAAGTATAAAGCTGGGAAATTTTAGCATGCCCGCTTATGATGTCATACAAATCCGGAACAATTTTTATCTCAACATTTTTGTCTTCGCATCTAGAAATTACTTCAAGAATAATTCCCTCTTCGTGCCTGTCTAAAGAAATTATAACATTCTTGATTGAGTATTGGTCAACAACATTATTAAGATTGTAAATAGTGTCAACAACAAAAATATTTTTGTGCACTTTGTTCAATTCAGATTCGTTGGCAGCTGCGTATGCAACAACATCAAGCCCTAACTCGCGAAATTTAATAATAGAGTTATGTATTTCGTTTGATTTTGGATTAAAGCCGATGATGAGTGCATTTCTTCTTCCAATTCCTTTTACAAGTAATTTCCTTTGAAAACTTCTGATGAACAATCTTCCTGCGCCGACAAAGAAAAGAAAAACTCCCCAATAAATAATAATATAAAAACGGGGCGAGGATGATACTCCGTGCGTGTAATCATCGTAGAGAATAAGAAAAAAGAGAATAAAGACTCCTACGAAAGTGGCTTTAAATAAAGTTGCAAGCTCATCTAAACGCGAAAGTGCAAACCACGTGCGGTACATTCCAACAAACGTGAAAATGACTAACCAATAAAAATAAACTGCAATCATCGGAAGCAAAACATCGGGCTGAGAAACTAACTCAAACCATCCTGTCTTAACACGCAAGTAGAAGAACGCCATCCATGCAAGGTTAACAGTGATGAAGTCAATTATGAGTATTAGAAACTTTTCGGTTTTTTTGTTCAATTAATTTTCCCGTTTACTATTTTATTTTTCCTCTGCGTTCTTGCGAGAAATATCTCTCAAAGAAAGACAATAAATTATCTCCACGCTAAAACTTTTTCAGAAATATAATTTCCTATCGCCAATGAACTTGTAGCTGCCGGAGAAGGAGCGTTGCAAACATGAAAAA
The DNA here is from genome assembly GCA_040758415.1 of Bacteroidota bacterium. Taxonomy (GTDB): domain Bacteria; phylum Bacteroidota; class Ignavibacteria; order Ignavibacteriales; family Melioribacteraceae; genus Fen-1258. The sequence continues at coordinate 1,481 of JBFLWC010000339.1, forward strand.
TTCTTTTATCCTCAACAATATAAAAATCATCGAGCAGACCGCCATCTTTGCTGCATGCTTGCGCACGCACGCCGGCTCCTCCTTTTTCCAAATCATCGCTCTGAATTTCGGGAATCATCTTCTGCAGCTCTTTAACAAACGCATTTTTATTTAACGAGCGGTAATACTCGCCAATTCCGGTTTTCCAATTTTTCTTCACAACATGATAAAATCCTCTCCACGAAAGAGTCTCGATTGAATCGCGCAGACTAAAACTTGTTTTGGAATAACCCTCGCGTTTGAAAGCAAGCACGGCATTCGGTCCGGCTTCAACTTCGCCGTCAATCATTCTCGTGAAATGAACTCCGAGAAACGGAAAAGAAGGATCCGGCACCGGATAAATTAACGACTTAACAAAATGTCGTTTCTCTTTTTTGATTTTGTAATATTCTCCGCGGAACGGAATTATTCGTATCGGTAAATCGGGATGAGTCATCTTTGCAATTCGATCCGAATACAAACCCGAACATGTCACAACAAACTTTGATTCGAACGAATCGTTTTGAGTGTTCACTTCACAGTAATCGGTTTTTATTTTTATCCCGGTTACTGTTTGATTGAACTGAATCTGTCCGTTATAGTTTTGAATCAACTCCAAATATTTTTTTGAAACTTCTTTGTAATCAATAATTCCGGTCTGCGGAACAAAAATTCCGGCGGTGCATTCAACATGCGGTTCAATTTCCTTTACCTCTTCTCTGCTCAACTTTCGCAAACCGGTTAAGCCGTTTTCCTTTCCTCGCTCCAAAAGTTTTTCCATGTAATGAATTTCTTCCGGCGTAACTGCAACAATTACTTTACCGCAAATTTTATGATCAATATTATTCTTTTCGCAGAACTCCAAAAGCATTTTGTAACCGCGCACGCAATTCTGTGCTTTCAAACTTCCGGGCTTGTAATAAATTCCCGAATGAATTACTCCGCTGTTGTTTCCGGTTTGATGCTTTGCAACAGAATCTTCTTTTTCGATAATCAATAATTTTAACGAAGGATTTTTTTTGAGAATCTTTAAAGCGGATGCAAGTCCGACAATTCCTGCGCCGATAACAATAATATCGTATTTCATCTTTATTTGATTTTGCTTAGTAGATACGTTTCAAACTCGGAGACAATTTTTTGCCAGCTTAAAAGATTGAGAACAACTTTTCTTCCTTCCTTCATCAACTCACTCCTAATATTCGGATTCTCGAACACATAGATAATTTTTTCCGTAAAACTTTTTGGGTCATCTGCAAGTAAAATAAATTTTTTCAATTCACCCGGCAGACCAGCAACCGAAATAGAAGTAGCAACAGTTGGGATACCAAGCGCGAGCGCTTCGATGACTTTGTTAAGCGTGCCAGCTCCAAAGCGAATCGGGACAACATTAACCTCACTTAGCTGGTATTCTTTTTTTATATCTTTCACGTATCCTGTAACAATAACATTAGACGATTTTAATTTTTTAACATCGGCCGGAGGTTTCTGACCGACAATAAAAATTTTTGAAGCGGGATAATTTTTAAGAACTTCAGGGAAGATTTCCTTCACAAAATAAGTTGCTGCATCTCGGTTTGGGAAATAT
>JBFLWC010000340.1:0-2300 GCA_040758415.1 Bacteroidota bacterium
GTTGCGAAAAAATTATAAATGTAATCGGAGTAGCTGAGCCGTCTTCCGTATCTATTGTGCGGTAATTTCATTAAGAAATGATTTTAATGACAAAAGTAAAATAGCAAAAGAAAATATTATAAGAAATCAGAATTCGCGTCTCGCAGAGAGCAAAACGCAAAGTGTAAAGTTATACTTTTCACGTCTCGCGCCTGCCTACCTGCCTGTCGGACAGGCAAGCCGGCCGGCAGGCGCAAAGGATATTATCCCTTATGCGTAAGGTGAGTTACTAAGTAGAATAAAGCAAAAAATTTTGAATTCGTCCTTCGTACCTCGTTCTTCGTACCTCATGATTTTCTCTGTTATGTACAGAGTTAATATTTATATTTCAGCCACTTAACAACTTCAGACCATTTTGGTTTTTTGCCTGTGCGTAAAATTCCGATGCGATAAATTTTTCCTGCAACGGGAAAGACTGCAAAAATGGTAAGCGCGTTTATAACCAAACATAAAATCAACTGCCATAGCGGAACTTCTACAACTGTCATTTTAACCGGCATAATCATTATTGAAGCAAAAGGAAGCAAAGATGCAACATTTGCAATCGGGCTGTTCGGGTTTTCCATCATAGAAACTGCAATCAAGAATGGAATAATAATGAGCAGCATTACAGGCCACATACCAGATTGTGCATCTTGAGGATTATCAAAGATTGCACCCATCATTCCAAACAAACTAAGAAAGATTATTAATCCCAGTGTAAAGTTTACAAGTAAATACAAAATGTGATTCATCGTTACACTAAATGTAAATTCCGCCGGAAGTGCAAACCACGAAGTTGAAACAACCATTATTAAGGGCGAGAGCCAAATTGCCATCTGAATCAATGCGGTTAGAGCCGAGCCGATTATTTTTCCCGTCATCAATTCCTTCGAACTAACCGAAGATAAAATTACCTCGACGATTCTGCTGCTCTTCTCCTCGATGACGGACTGCAGCATCAACTGACCGGTCATTATAAGACTTAAGTATAATAATATTGTAAAAACATAAGAAAGAACAAGATTACCAAAACCTTCCTCTGCAATATTATTTTTCTTGGATATCTTGAATCCCGCAAAGTCAATTTCTTTTCTCGCAAAAGCCAGTTCATCTTTAGATAGAGATCTGTTGTTGAAATAACTATCAATGAGAACTTTGTTTATCGGTCCTTCGAGCCGGCGCGAAAGACTTATATTTTTCGGAGTCTTCGAATAATACTCAATCTTCTTGTCTTTCAATGCAGAAACAGGAACATAGACAACTCCGGTTATTTTTCCATCTAACAAATCTTGTTTTTTTCTGTTAAGAAATTCTTTCAGTTCATCGTGGTTCATTGTATAAAAACTGAATGAGTAGTTCCCTTCTTTCACTAAATTCGAAGTGAGTAATTCGTTTTGAAACGATTCGGTTAATTGCAAAGATTCCGCCACAAGATCAATTTTTGAATTCCCTTCATCTTGACTAAGAAGAATTTGAATTCCAATCATTCCGAACATCAAAACAGGCAAAAGAATCGTCATGAATATGAAAGTTTTAGATAAAAGTTTTTCTTTCAGCTCCCGCTTGATAACGGCAAGAACTCTATAATTAAACATTGCGCACCTCCTTATTTTTTCCGTTGTCTTCCACTCCGGCAAGTTCAATAAAAATTTCCTGCAGTGAAATATCGTTCGCATCAAATCTTTTTATAGTTACGTTTTGATCAATAAGTAATTTCAATAACTGTTGAGTTTGATTTGCTTCTTTCAATCTTATCCCTGTTGTGTTTCCGAAGTCCGAAATTCTTTCAACAATCGGGTTCGATTTTAGGAACGAAATATCACCGTTATAAGTTAAGCTGACATTCCGCTGCGCATACTTAGATTTAATTTCCTTCAGCGGTCCTTTCAATATAATTTTACCGTGATCAATCATCACGATATGATCGCACATCTTTTCAGCGAAGTCCATTAAATGAGTTGAAAAGATTATAATCTTTCCACGCTGCTTCATCTCAAGTATTATTTCTTTTAATAGGTTTGTGTTGATCGGGTCTAAACCGGAGAATGGTTCATCAAGTATTACAAATTCCGGATCGTGAAGAATAGTTGCGATGAATTGAACTTTTTGCTGGTTGCCTTTTGAAAGGTCTTCAAGCTTCGATAAGCGGCGGTCGTATAGTTCAAACCGTTTCAAATACTCTTCCGTTTTTTTATGAACTGCTCTGCCGGATTTTCCTTTCAACTCTGCAAAGTAGAGAAGTGTATCAAGAACTTTCATTTTTTTATAAAGTCCCCGTT
>JBFLWC010000341.1:0-5368 GCA_040758415.1 Bacteroidota bacterium
TTGATTTTATTTTAAAATAATTTTTTAATCTAACGGATTCGGGTTAAAATGAAAATTCCATTGAGCTGGAGAGAAAAAAGGTGGGTCAAAGGGTATGTATTAGAAAATTCTAATTTTTCCTTATGCGTGTAACTATTTTATTGCTATCAGCTGTTATTTTCATAAATCCTAATGCATAATTTGGAATTAATGATTGTCCGTGAACAGGCTGATATGCTCTCTCTTCTTTTCCTGAATAACATGACTGAACAATTACTTTTTACACATTCTCGGTCCTATCGCGCATGTTGAGCTCCCATAGCTTACAATATTTTGTGAACACGTAAGCGGAAGAAAAAATTGCAAGCATCAAACCGTGAACTCCATCAAGAAAACCTAAACGAAAAAGATACATTTTAAAAAAAATAAAAATCGGATGGATGAAAATGTTGCCGATATTTGCTCTCTTTCCTTCTTCATAAAGTTCTTTAGCCGCAAGAGAAGTATAAGAATTGAATTTTGTGAAATAATGTTCGATCGAAGGATCGGTGTAATGGTTCAAATCATTTTTAAGACTGCCAACAAGGCCTTCAACATTCAAATGCTCGTGAACTTCTTTTTCGTTGAACGAGACAAACTTTTTGTTGAAAAGGCGCGTAACGCGTGAAGGATACCAGCCGCTGTGTTTTATCCATTTATTTAGAAAGAAAGCACGCCGTGCAACGTTGTATGCATTGAAGCGCGGCTTTGTCTTTTTGAAAAGTTTTATTTCTTCAATAAGTCCGTTTGTAAATTCTTCATCGGCATCAATCCAAAATACCCAATCATATTTTGTTTTTGAAACAGCATAAGTTTTGGTTCCGGCAAATCCTTTCCACTCAATAATTTCACAATTAGTTTTCGGAAAAGATAAAGCAATTTGGAATGTAGCGTCTTTGGTTTTCGAATCAACAATAACAACTATATCGTCAACTACTTCTAATTGACTTTCAATACATCTGCGGATGTTTGCTTCTTCATCGCGGGCAATAATAATTGATGATATTTTTATATTTTCAATCATACGGGCAAAAAATTTCTGAATTGCAGTTCATACAATTTTTTGTAGATACTATCGGTTTCTGCCAGTAATTCTTCGTGCTTTCCATCCTGCACAATTTTACCGCGTTCAAGCACAATAATTCTATCAGCATTTCTGATTGTACTGAGCCGGTGAGCAATTACAAAAGTAGTTCTATCCTTCATCAAGCGTTCAATTGCCTGCTGCACAAGCACTTCGGATTCGTTATCGAGTGCGGAAGTCGCTTCATCAAAAATCATTATTGGCGGATTCTTTAATAGTGCGCGTGCAATGGAAAGACGCTGCCGCTGCCCGCCGGAAAGTTTTGTTCCCTTCTCGCCAATAATTGTATCGTATCCATCCGGAAGTTCGAGAATAAAATTATGAGCATTGGCTGCTTTTGCTGCAGCGGTTAATCTTTCTTCGGAACAACTATCAATTCCATAAGCGATGTTGCTTCTAACAGATTCGTTGAAGAGGACAGTTTCTTGCGTAACTATACCCATTAACTTTCGCAGGTCTTCAAGACGTATCTGTTTAATATCAACACCATCTAGAAGAATTTTTCCCGATGTCGGGTCAAAAAATCTCGGAATCAAATCCACCAAAGTTGTTTTACCGGCTCCGCTGCTGCCCACAATTGCAATTACATTTCCTCTCTTAACAGTTAGATTAACATCGTCAAGAACAAGTTCATCGGAATCATAGTAATGGAATGAAATGTTTTGAAACTCAATCGAGTTTTCAAATGCCGATACAGATATTGGAGCTGCAATATTTTTTATTGCGGGTTCTGTGTCTAATATTTCAAATATTCTATCGGCAGCTGCGCTCGATTCTTGAATGCGGCTGTTTACACTGCTAAGCTCTTTGATAGGCGGCATCATTTGAAAGATTGCCAGAAGGAATCCTACGAACTCGGCTGCTGTTATTGTCTTATCAATAAGAACAAGTTGACCGCCAAAATAAATCATTGCACCGCCTGCAGCAACACTTAAAAATTCGGTTAATGGCGGCGCTGTATTACGTATTCGGCTGATCTTTAATATCAGTCTAAAAAAGCTCTGGGTTTGAGAGATAAATTTTTTATTCTCATATTCTTCCATTCCAAATGCTTTTACAATTTTAACGCCGGTAATTGTCTCGTGAAGTGTTGTAGTTATATCTGCCATTTTTTGCTGAAGCAATCCGCTCTGCTTCCTCAATATCAAACCAATCCAACTAATTATACCAATAGTAAAAGGAAGAACAACAAGCGAGAAGAGTGTTAATTGCCAGCTGATTGAAAAAGCGATTCCAAGAAAGACTAAAATTGTAAGCGGCTCGCGGATCAAATTTAGAAATACGGCAGATACGCTTGTCTGCACAACGTTTACATCGCTCGTAATTCTTGAAATTAAATTGCCGGTCTTTTCATTTTTGAAATAGCTCATTGGAAGTTTATGAAGATGCCGATAAACTTGATTGCGCAGATCGCGAATCATTCCCTGTTCAACAAACGATAGGTAGTAAGCCTGCAGATAACCAAAAATATTTTTCAAGAAAAAAGTTAATAGAATAAGAACGCAAATCTTAAATAAAATTTGTGTAGCCGAACCGGTGAATAGATAACTTTTGAGAGATTCTATAAAATTGTTAATGAACTGCGAGAACCAGTTTGTAATTGGATTTGCTTCCGGTTGTTTTACTATCTTCTGAACCTGTGTGTTGCCGCCTAAAAATAAAGTATCGAGCAGAGGAATCATAAAATAAATTGAAGCGCCGTTGAGGATCGAATAAAAAATTGTGAACGCGACCGATGCCGAAAGATGTTTCCAGTACGGTTTAATATAAGATAGAACTCTAAAATATGTTTTCATCAAATCCTCGAATCGGAAGGTTATTTAATCCGCATCTCTTTACTGCCGAAATAGTGTGATAGATTTTATCTTTTCTAAAATCGTAAATAGTTTTTTGAGTTATTCGGTTCAAACGCTCATTAAAAAATAACAACTTTCTGTGAACTAATGAACAACCTCACCGAAAGCAGGGGAATTATCAGAGCTATTTATTTTTTATTTTGCCCGGTAAAGAAAAAATTACTTTTGAAATTCTCTTTTTTATTTTGTGTTAGAAAAAAAATCTGAAGTAAAGTTTTATCCTTAAAATTGGCTATGGCAAAAGAAACCGCAATATATATCCACATTCCATTTTGCGATCACAAATGTATCTATTGTGATTTTTATTCAATCATCTCTTACAAAAATGTTTCATCATATCTGAGAGCACTAAAAAATGAGATTGATTTTTACGCAGCAAAATATTCTAATGGCAGAAAAATAATTTCGATCTATTTTGGCGGCGGCACTCCATCTTTTATGGAGCCGCAATACATTTCAGAAATTATTATGCACATAAAAAAAAATTTTTCTGTTAATGATAATGCTGAAACAACTCTCGAAACAAATCCAGGAACGGTTAGCGCAGAAAAGCTGCGCGCATTTAAGGATGCCGGAATTAACCGGATCAGTATTGGCATTCAATCTTTCAATGAGGACGAACTAAAATTTCTCACGCGTATTCACGATTCCCAAACTGCAATTAAAACCGTTCACGATGCTGTAAAATCCGGCTTTGAAAATATCAGCTGTGATTTGATCTTTAATCTGCCAGGACAAACAAAATACAAGTGGCGGCACAATCTTCACCAAGCTGTGCAACTTCCAATTAAGCATATTTCTGCTTACAGTTTGATTCTTGAACGCGGGACGATTCTTAACAAAATGGTGATAGACGGCAAAGTGAAAATGCAAAGTGAGAATAATGATGCCTCTCTCTATGAATTCACAATTGATTTTTTAACAAGCCATAATTTTGCGCAGTATGAAGTTTCTAACTTTGCGCACACAGGATTCGAGTGTATTCATAACAACGCATACTGGAGATATAAAAATTATCTCGGCTTCGGTACTTCGGCACATTCATTTGTTGAAATGCCTATCGGTTCGTCTCCTCTCTCGTGTGGAAAACGCTGGTGGAATTACTCATCATTAACATTTTACAACGCTGCAGTTAAAGAAAAAGGTAATGCTGCTAACGGAGAAGAAATTCTTTCCCGGAAAGAAATGCTGGACGAGTATATTATGCTTGCACTTCGTAGTAAGGGAGTAGACTTGAATGAGTTAAAAGAATTATTCGGCTCAAGCTGGTTTGAGAAGAATAAAGATTTTATTTCGCAATTGAGTAAAGAAAATTTTCTAATCGAAAAAAACGGATTACTTTCTTTAACGCCTAAAGGTTATCTTATCTGCGACGAAATACTTTCCAAATTTCGTACTTAGAAAAAATTACTCGGCGGATGGGTTTTACAAGAAAGACTATGTTTAGAAGATAAAATTGTTTTTGTTGTAATCAGCAGAAAACTTTTTTGTTTTAAGCTAAAAAGCAAATAATAAATTTCCTATCTTTAAATAAGTGATTATACAATTGAGTATTAATGGCAATAACAGCAAAAGAAATTAACAAAGCAGTAGAAATATCAAAAAAGTATGGCGCATCAAAGATAATTCTTTTTGACATCGCTTATAGAAGAAATCAGGAAAATTGTATCCGATCAAAAACAAGAAGAACCTACGCTCATCCTAAAAACTGCAATTGCAAGTTTTATGGCACAGTATTATAACGGTGTGGAAAACATTTTAAAGCGGATAACAAAATATTACAACATTCCCCTTCCCAAAACAGAAACGTGGCATTTAGAACTCTTTTCTTTTTTTTTGCGATCCTCCCTTTTCATTGTTACCAATTTGATTTGATGACGGAATAAAAAACGAAATGAATGAACTCAGGAAATTTCGTCATCGGGTTCACCATGGATACAGTTTTACCTTAAAGTGGAGCGATCTTTTAGTTGGTGCTAATACAGTCTTAAAGACATTTGAATCATTTTCCCAGAACGTTCACTCTTTCCTTGAGAATTGTTTTCTACAATAATGTGACCTCTAGGAGGTCAGTTCAAAAAACTTCGTAGAAGTTTAATTGTTGTAGAATAAGTTTACGATCCACAAGCCGACATCCTCGTAGAGGATGAATTATGAGGATTCTAAGTTATGTTAATCCTATATAATTACAGAAAATTTTCTAATCGGAGAAAATATTTACACAGATAGCAAAAACATCCAAAAACAGGAATGCTGAAAATTTCTAATCCGCAGCAGGCGTGAGTTGTAATAACTCTTTAGAAATGTCACTAGTTACAACTCAATAGAAATGTCAGTGACAATATAGTTAAACAATCTGTTAAAGTGGATTATGGGGTAACGCAAGGAGGGCGTAGCCCGACTGGAGTTA
>JBFLWC010000342.1:0-6254 GCA_040758415.1 Bacteroidota bacterium
AGGAATTACACAAAATTATCGGAATTGATCCGGGCGGAATTATAGAAAAAGTAAAATCTCTACTCAGTAAAAATATCAATCAAGGTATAGTTGCATAGTGGAAAAAACAAAAATTGCAGTTATTGGTCTTGGCGGGGTTGCTCAGCTTGTTCATCTTCCGATACTTTCAAAACTCGGCAATGTCGAAATCTCTGCAGTTGCCGAGCTAAATAAAAACCGTCTCAAAACAATTGGCGAGAAATTTGGAATAACAAAACAATATCTCGATTATAAAGAGCTGCTTGAGAACGAAGAGGTTGATGCAGTAATCATTGCAACGCCAACAAACACACACTCGGAAATTGCGATTGAATGTTTGAAGGCAAAGAAACACATATTAATTGAGAAACCGATAGCAAGAAGTTTGACTGAAGCAAAAGAAATAAACGCAGCTGCGAAGAAGAATAAAAAAAATATAATGGTAGGGATGAATTTGCGATACCGTCCGGATGCGATGTTGATGAAAAGTTTAGTGAACAGCGGTGAACTGGGAGATATTTTTTACATACGCTGCGGATGGCTGCGCAAACAAAGCAGCGATCAAAAATGGTTTATGAATAAGAATCAATCCGGAGGAGGAGTAATTATTGACCTTGGAATTCTTGTTCTTGATCTTGCGCTGTGGATTATGAACGATACAAAAATGAAGAGCGTCTCGGTTCAAAAATTTTATCACAACACAAAGGATGTTGAAGATTCTGCAGTTGGATTAGTGCGGTTCTACAATGATCAAGTGATTAGTTTTGAAGTTAGCTGGGGGTTGCACTCGGAAGCCGATTCATTTAACCTGACAGCATACGGAACCGAAGGAACTGCACATCTTAATCCGCTGCGCGCATATAGAAGATTAGAATCAAATCAAATTGATTACACACTTTCAAATACAGCTAGCACAACAAATCTTTTCAAAAAGTCATACGAGAATGAGTTGAAGCACTTCATTGGTGCTGTGCGGGAAAATAATTCGTTTATTTCTTCGGGCGATGACGCGGTTTCTCTAATGAAGCTTCTAGAAGCAATCTATAAATCGGCTGAATTGAAAAAAGAAGTGAGCTTGTAATCTTCCATGAAAACGAAAATTCTTTTAGTAGATGATGAAAAAGATATTGTAGAGTTTCTTCAGTACAATTTGCTTCAGGAAGGATTCAAAGTTATTGCTGCTTATGACGGCAAAGATGCACTTGAAAAAATTTCTCTTAAACCCGATTTGATTATTCTCGATGTGATGATGCCCAAGATGGACGGCTATGAAGTCTGCAGCAAGATTAGAAGCAATGATGAATACAAACATATTCCGATTATTTTTCTGACCGCCAAATCTTCCGAAATTGATGAGGTTCACGGTCTCAATATTGGTGCAAGTGATTTTATTCAAAAACCAATCTCGCCGAAAAAATTAATTGCCCGTGTCAAATCTAATTTGAGAAAAATAGAAACATCCACAAATCAATCTGCACATTCAAAAGAAATTAACATCGGTCCATTAATCATCAACAAAGAAAAATTCTCCGCTTTGTTAGAAGGGAAGCAGATTGTTCTCCCTAAAAAAGAATTTGAAATACTTGCATATTTAGCTTCACATCCCGGGAAAGTTTTTCACCGGGATAAAATTCTGAGAGACATTTGGGGCACAGACATTTTTGTAATTGAGCGCACTGTTGATGTTCACATTCGTAAGATTAGGGAAAAGCTCGGTGCTTATGCCGATTTGATTGAGACAATTAAAGGTGTAGGTTACCGTTTCAAAAGCGATGAATAGTGTAATAGAAAATTTTCTTTCTTCTAAAAGATATCTTTCAGTTGTTTTTTTCTCCACACTTCTTTCATTTATTTTACTCTCATTTATATTCGGGATTAGAACCGGTGAGTTTCCTATAGCTCTCTTATTTCTTTTAATATTCGATTTAGTGCTGCTCAATTTTATTGGTGCAAAGAGAAAAAAAGAGATCAGCACAATTAAAAATGTTATCGAAAAAATTAGAACAAATTCTTTTCAATCGGCCGAAGAGATAAAGTTAGACGGTGACTTGCGGGAACTTGAATCGGAAATAAAAGCGATGTTCTTACGAACTCAGGATGACATTGCTCATCTAAAAAAACTTGAGCAGGTTCGCACAGAATTTTTAGGCAATGTTTCTCACGAATTACGCACGCCTATTTTTGCTATTCAAGGATATCTTGAAACATTGCTTGAAGGGGCAATTGACGATAAAAAAGTAAATAAAACATTTCTGCAGAAAGCCAACCAGCATACACTCAACCTGAACAATTTATTGAACGATCTGATAGACATTTCGATGATAGAATCCGGGCAGATGAAAATGAGCTACCGTTATTTTTCTATAAATGAATTTCTAGAAACGATTGTAAACGAATTAAAACCAGAATCAATAAAAAAAAATATAGAGTTAAATTTCCATCCACCCAAAATTTCACTACAACTGTTTGGAGATAAACAGCGGTTAAGGCAGGTGATGACCAATTTGATAATGAATGCGTTAAAATATACTGAATCCGGTTACGTTGAAGTTGGAGTTGTTGAAGAAGTGCATAATGGAAAAATATTTGTTCGAGATAGCGGAATAGGAATTTCTAAAAACGATCTGGATAGAATCTTCGAAAGATTTTATAGAATTGAAAAGGATAGATCGCGCGAGATGGGAGGAACAGGATTAGGACTTGCTATAGTAAAACATATTGTAGAAGCACACGGATCAAAAGTAGAGGTTAGAAGCGAAGTTGGTAAGGGAAGTGAATTTTCTTTTCGATTAAAGAAGTAATGAAAGCAAAGAGGGGCCTAGCTTGGAGATGACTTTCTACATCAAAGCATAAAAAACTGCTAGGATGGTTCAATAAAAATTATATTAGCAGTGGGATCCTTCCAAGAGAATTTGGGAAAATGATTTATGCCGCTTATGAAAATAGAGAAAAAAGTGATTACGATTTTTTATTTGAAATAACAAAGGAAGAAATAAAAAAATATTTTGAGCTTTCAAAAAGTTTTGTAGCTGAAGTTATTAAACTAGTGGAAAAATAAAATTCTCTAGCCCTATTATTTAATTCTCCCTTTATTAAAATTAGCTGCACCCTGTTGTTGCACCGCAGGTTGTGCATTTTAAACATGTTCCGTTACGAACCATCGTCATACTCTGACATTCGGGACAGATGTCGCCGGTGAAGCCGCGCTCGCGTGCTTTCATAACGCTTTGATGTAATGTTATTGCTTTGACTTTTTGTTCTGCGGGTGTATCGCCAGGATATCCTTCAATAAGCTCTTTTGCGTTATCGAGTTCAATCATTCTTTCGCTAACAATTTCTTCGCTCTCAAAATCCGGCTCTGCAACGGAACGATGCTCACCCCTCTTAACTAATTCTTTTTCATCTACATGAGAAAGATCATTCCTGCCAAGATAATTAACAGCAAGTTCTCTAAAAATAAAATCTATAACCGAAGTTGCCATTTTGATTCTGTTGTGTCCGGTTACAACGCCGCTCGGTTCAAATCGTGTGAAGACAAATGCATCAACAAATTCTTCTAGAGGAACGCCGTGTTGCAAACCTAGCGAGATTGAAATTGCAAAACAGTTTAATAGACTTCTAAACGCCGCACCTTCTTTGTGCATATCAATAAACACCTCTCCGAGCTGTCCGTTATCATATTCGCCGGTGCGCACGTAAACTGTCTGTCCGTTTATTTTAACCTTTTGTGTGTAGCCGGTTCTGCGGTCGGGCAATCTTCTTCTCTTAGCAATGTATCTATGAATTATTCTCTCTGCAATTTTTACTATATCGTTTTCTTCTTTCTTTTCTATCAAGTCTTCAACTTCTTCATCTGTCATCGAGTTTAGCGGTTGAGAAAGTTTTGAGCCGTCGCGGTAAAGTGCATTTGCTTTTGTTCCAAGCTTCCACGATTGCAAATACGCGTATTTGATATCATCTATTGTAGCGCTGTTCGGTAAATTTATTGTCTTTGAAATAGCGCCTGAGATAAATGGTTGTGCTGCTGCCATCATATAAATGTGTGCATCGGATTTGATGAAGCGTGTGCCTTTCTTTCCGCATTTGTTTGCGCAATCGAAAACGGAATAGTGCTCGTGTTTCAAAAACGGCGCACCTTCAATCGTCATAGTTCCACAGACGTAATCATTTGCCGAGGCAATTTCTTCTTTCGAGAACCCGAGTTCGGTCAGAACATCAAAGTCGAAGTCGTTCATCTGTTCATCGGTAAAGCCAAGATTGTTCTTTAAAAATCTTTCACCGAGTGTGTGTTTATTAAAAGCAAAACTAAGTTCAAACACTGAGGGAAGAATAGTTTCAATCTTATTCAGCATCTCATCGTTGAATCCTTTTGCTTTGAGAGACTCGTGGTTGATGTGCGGGCAGCCAATTAACGTTCCGGATCCTTTTGCGTATTTAACTATTTCACGACTTTGATCTTCATTATAACCTAATTTTTTCAAAGCGGGTGGGATTGACTGATTAATAATTTTAAAATAACCGCCGCCTGCAAGTTTTTTAAATTTCACAAGCGAAAAATCGGGTTCAATTCCGGTTGTATCGCAATCCATTACAAGACCAATAGTTCCGGTAGGTGCAATAACAGTTACTTGTGCGTTGCGGTAACCAAACTGTTTGCCAAGTTCAAGTGCTAACTCAGAATCTTCTCTTGCTGCTTTTAATAAATCGGAAGGACAAAATTCCGGATTAATTCCAACCGGAAAAATTGACAATCCTTCATATTCTTCTTTAGGAACATTATAAGCCGCTCGTTTATGATTACGAATTACACGCAGCATGTGTTCAGCATTTTCTTTGTAAAGAGGGAATGGTCCCAGCTCTTTTGACATTTCAGCAGACGCTGCATACGATCGCATATGCATGATTGCAGTAAGCGCACCGCAAATTGCGTAAGCTTCTTTGCTATCATACGGAATTCCTTGACGCATCAACAATGAACCAAGATTTGCATAGCCGAGCCCAAGCGTCCTATATTCATAACTTTTTTGCGCAATTTCTTTAGATGGATATTGAGCCATCAAAACACTAATCTCGAGAATAATAGTCCACAAGCGCGTTGCATGACGGTACGCATTAATATCAAATACTTCTTTTTCGTCATCATAAAATTTAACAAGATTAAGCGATGCAAGATTGCATGCAGTGTCGTCCAAGAACATATATTCGCTGCAGGGGTTTGATGCGCGAATAGGACCGCTTGCCGGACATGTGTGCCATTCATTAATAGTAGTGTCGAATTGAAGCCCGGGATCTGCCGAAGACCATGCAGCATAAGCAATATCATCCCACAAATCTTTTGCCTGCAAAATTTTACCCGGTTTTGGCGTGCGCCCCTCACGTTCTGCTTTTTTCTTTTCTGTTCTCCAGTACAAATTCCAATTGCTGTCATTCAAAACTGCTTGCATAAAATCATTTGTTACACGCACCGAGTTGTTCGAGTTTTGTCCCGATACTGTTGTATATGCTTCCGAATTCCAATCTTCATTATATACCGGAATATCAATCGAGCGAAATCCAAGTTTTGCAAGTTTGATAACGCGGTCAATATAATTTTCCGGAACGTTAAACTTGCGCGCTTCGATGATTGCTTTTCTTAATCTTAAGTTTGTTTTTTTATTGAAGCGGTCGTTTTCCGGATGTTCGTCGTAACATGCTTTGATAATATTGTTGAGATGGAAATTCAAATTTTTTGAGCCGGCTACAAGAGCAGCTACTTTCTGTTCTTCAACTACTTTCCAATTTATAAATTCCTGAATGTCCGGATGGTCAATATCGAGCGTAACCATTTTTGCGGCACGCCGTGTAGTTCCACCGGATTTGATTGCACCGGCAGAGCGGTCTCCAATTTTTAAGAACGACATCAAGCCGGAAGATTTTCCGCCGCCGCTTAATGGTTCGTTTACACCACGAAGCTCTGAAAAATTTGTCCCAGTACCGGATCCATATTTAAACAGCCTGGCTTCACGAACCCATAGATCCATTATGCCGCCTTCATTAACAAGATCATCTCGAACCGATTGGATGAAACAATTGTGAACCACTACACAGTTCGCTAAGAATTTTGACGACTCTGTTTGTATATCATAAACTACATCTTCACCTACATAGTCTATTGAAATAACAGTTTCTTCAGAAAGCATTCCTTTAACTTTGCCCTCTACAGATTGATTTAATTGTTGTAATTTTTCTTTTTTATC
>JBFLWC010000343.1:0-5656 GCA_040758415.1 Bacteroidota bacterium
TAAAATATGATGTTGATGAAAGTGCGCCGGAGACTTTAGTTAGTTTTGATGACGAAAAAAGAGTTGTACATACATTAACAAAATTTTCGGGCACTAACCAGGAAACCTGTTTTAATCAAAAACCCGTTGTAGTAACAGGCCAGCGCGTTAAAAAAGGAGATGTGCTTGCCGATGGCTCTGCCATTGACAAAGGTGAACTTGCACTCGGTCGAAATGTTTCGGTTGCCTTTATGCCCTGGCGGGGTTACAATTTTGAAGATGCAATTGTAATTAGCGAACGCTTAGTTGCCGAAGACGTCTTCACGTCTATTCATATTGAAGAGTTCGAGCTTCAGGTTCGCGAAACAAAACGGGGCGAAGAAGAACTTACGCGCGACATTCCAAACGTTAGTGAAGAAGCAACAAAAGACCTGGATGAAAATGGTATTGTTAGGGAAGGTGCAGAGGTTAAAGAGGGAGATATTCTTATCGGTAAAATTACACCCAAAGGTGAAACCGATCCGACACCAGAAGAAAAATTGCTTAAAGCAATCTTTGGAGATAAAGCTGGCGATGTAAAAGATGCGTCTCTAAAGGCACCTCCGGGGCTCAAAGGAGTTGTAATAAAAACAAGATTGTTCAGCCGTAAGAGAAAAGATACTGAATCAAAAAAGATTGAAAAGAAATTGATGGACAATCTCGAAACGGAGTTTAAGAAACGAAGAGAAAATCATTACAACAAACTTGTTACAAAGTTAACGCGAATCACAGAAGGTAAAACAACTACTGGTATCCGTGATCTAGACGGCAGCGTTGTATTGAGAAGCGGCACAACAATAAAAGAAAATACGTTTGCAGAAATAGAAGACATCACAAAATTAGATTATACAAAAGATTGGTTCGAAAGAAAAAATACTAACGAATTGATCAAACAATTGTATGCAAACTATTTCACACTTCTTGCTGAAATAGAGGAAGATTATAAACGCGATAAATTAAAAATCCAAAGCGGCGATGAACTGCCCCCGGGAATTACTCAGCTTGCTAAAGTTTATGTTGCTAAGAAAAGAAAAGTTTCTGTGGGCGATAAAATGGCTGGACGGCACGGTAACAAAGGTGTCGTTGCTAAAGTTGTTCCTGTTGAAGATATGCCGTACCACGAAGATGGAACGCCGGTAGACATTGTTCTTAATCCGCTTGGTGTGCCTTCACGTATGAACCTGGGACAGTTGTACGAAACAGCCCTCGGCTGGGTCGGAAATAAACTGGGCGTAAAGTTCGAAACACCAATTTTTGACGGCGCAAAAGTTAGCGACGTTGAAGAATGGTTAATGAAAGCTGAATTAAGCCAGGGCAGTAAAACCTGGTTATACGATGGAAGAAGCGGTGAAAGATTTCATCAAAAGGTTACTACCGGTTACATCTATATGATGAAACTGGGGCATATGGTTGATGATAAGATTCACGCACGTTCAATAGGCCCTTACTCTCTTATCACACAGCAGCCTCTGGGCGGTAAAGCACAGTTTGGCGGACAAAGATTTGGAGAGATGGAAGTTTGGGCACTTGAAGGTTACGGAGCAGCTCACATTCTTCAGGAAATTCTAACTGTGAAAAGCGATGACGTAACCGGAAGAGCAAAAACATACGAAGCTATCGTTAAGGGCGAAAACATACCGGAACCAAATATTCCGGAAGCTTTTAATGTTATGATTAAAGAACTTCAAGGTCTCGGTCTTGATATAAAAATTAACTAAACCCGTCCCGATGGAATAAACCTCATCGGGATCAACTAAGAGTTTGGCTAAAGGAGTATTAAAATGCGATTTAAAGCGCAAGAACATAAAATCAAACAGATCGAAAGTCTTACAATTGGCTTAGCAAGTCCAGATGATATTTTGTCGCGTTCACATGGCGAAGTAACCAAACCGGAAACAATCAACTATCGTTCTTTCCGTCCGGAAAAAGACGGTTTATTCTGCGAGAAAATTTTCGGTCCGGTAAAAGATTGGGAATGCGCATGCGGAAAATACAAAGGCATTCGTTATAAAGGTATTGTATGTGATCGTTGCGGTGTAGAAGTTACATTAAAAAGTGTCCGCCGTGAAAGAATGGGGCACATACAACTTGCTGTTCCTGTTGTTCACATTTGGTTCTTCAAAGCGCTGCCTTCCAAAATTGGCAACATAATTGGAATAACAACTAAAGAACTCGAGAGAATTATTTACTACGAATCCTATGTTGTCATCAATCCGGGTCCCACCGGCTTGAGTAAGAAGGATCTGATCTCTGAAGATCAGTATTACGAAATCGTCAATTCACTTCCTAACGATAACGATTCGCTTGAAGATGAAGACCCGAAAAAATTTGTTGCAAGAATCGGAGGCGATGCGATAAAAGAGTTGCTGAAAAAGATAGATATCGAAGCAACATTTGCAGACTTAAAATCTCAGCTTGGTCCGGATACCTCTCAACAGAAGCGCGCAGACCTTTTAAAAAGATTAAGAGTTCTGGAAGCATTCCGCGAGTATGAAGGAAAAGTTCCGAACAAACCTGAGTGGATGATATTGAATGTTATTCCGGTTATCCCCCCAGAACTTCGTCCGCTTGTTCCACTTGAAGGGGGAAGATTTGCAACATCGGATTTGAATGATCTTTACAGAAGAGTAATCATCCGCAACAATCGCTTAAAAAGATTAATTGATATAAAAGCACCGGAAGTAATTCTTCGCAACGAAAAAAGAATGCTTCAAGAAGCTGTTGATGCGTTGTTCGATAATTCACGACGTGCAAGTGCTGTTCGCAGCGATGGCAACAGACCTTTAAAATCTTTGAGCGACATGCTCAAAGGAAAGCAGGGTCGTTTCCGCCAGAACCTGCTTGGTAAACGTGTAGATTATTCCGGACGCTCCGTAATTGTTGTTGGTCCCGAATTAAAATTACATCAGTGCGGTTTGCCGAAAGATATGGCGGTTGAATTGTTCAAACCGTTCATCATTCGCAAACTTATTGAACGCGGGCATTTTAAAACTGTAAAAAGCGCACGCAAAGCAGTTGATAGAAAAGACGCTATGATTTGGGATATACTGGAAAAACTGATTGATGGGCATCCGGTAATGTTGAACCGCGCTCCTACTTTGCACCGACTTGGAATTCAGGCATTCCAGCCGATATTGATTGATGGGAAAGCGATTCAGCTGCATCCTCTTGTATGTACGGCATTCAATGCAGATTTCGACGGCGACCAAATGGCTGTTCACGTTCCACTTTCGTATGAAGCACAGCTCGAAGCTTCAATTTTGATGTTGAGCAGTCACAACATTCTTTCGCCGCAGAACGGGTTGCCAATTGTTTTGCCGTCTCAGGATATTGTGTTAGGGCTTTACTACTTAACTAAAGTTAGAGCCGGCGCAAAAGGCGAAGGAAAAATTTTCTCGGATATTGCAGAAGTGATCATTGCTTACAATTCCAAAGTTGTTGATCTTCATGCAAAAATAAAAGTTAGAATCAATGGACAAATGATTGAGACAACGGTAGGTCGCGTTATCTTCAATGAAATTGTTCCGGAAGAGATGGGCTTCATTAACGAACTGCTTATTAAGAAAAGTTTCTCCGGGTTCATTTATAAAATGTTCATCAAGATAGGAAACGAAAAGACCGCGAAATTTTTGGATGATTTGAAAGAGTTAGGATATAGATATGCAACGGCAGCTGGTCTTTCTATCAGTTTTAGCGATATGATTGTTCCGGATGAAAAGGTAAAGTTGATTGCCGATTCGAATAAAAAGGTTTCTGAGATATTGAACGAACATGAGCAGGGATTGATTACAGATGCTGAAAGATATAATAAAATAATAGACGTTTGGACTCATACTTCAAACAATGTTGCAAAATCTTTGATGGAGAGAATTAAAACAGATCAAAGCGGTTTTAACTCGCTTCACATGATGGTTGATTCCGGTGCAAGAGGGTCGCAAGATCAAGTGCGTCAGCTTGCCGGTATGCGTGGTTTGATGATGAAGCCACAAAAAAGTTTGACCGGTCAATCGGGCGAAATTATTGAAAACCCGATCGTCGCAAATTTTAAGGAAGGATTGTCTGTGCTTGAATATTTCATTTCAACACACGGCGCCCGTAAAGGTCTTGCAGATACCGCTTTGAAAACCGCCGATGCCGGCTACTTAACGCGTCGTTTATGCGATGTTGCTCAAGACGTTATTATCACTGAACTCGATTGCGGTACAATCCGTGGTGTTTACATCTCTGCATTAAAAGATGTTGAGCTTGAAAGAGAACCTCTTGCAGAAAGAATCATTGGTCGTGTTGTCCAGGAAGATGTTTATGACCCACGGACCGATGACTTGTTGATTGAAGCCGGCGAAGTAATTAAAGAAGAAATTGCAGAAAAAATTGACGAAGCAAATATTGACCAGGTTTACATACGCACAGTTCTTACTTGCGAAGCTAAACGGGGTGTATGCGCTAAGTGTTATGGTCGCAATCTAACTACCGGTCAATTGGTAGAGATTGGTGAAGCGGTTGGAATTATTGCGGCACAATCAATTGGCGAGCCGGGTACACAATTAACTTTACGAACATTTCACCTTGGCGGAACTTCATCGCGTATAGCATCGCAATCTCAAGTTGAAGCTAACGTTTCTGGAACAATAAAATTAGATAGATTGACTTTCGTAGAAAAAACGGACTTCTTCGGAAAAGTAAAAGTAGTTATTGGCCGCCGTGGTTCCATTGGAATTTATGATGACGATAATCGTCAGATAAAGAAGTTTGAAGTTCCATACGGTGCTGAATTATTGGTGAGTGAAGGAGAGAAAATTAAAAAGGGTCAACCACTCTATAATCACGATCCATACAATTCTGTAATAGTTGCTGATAATGGTGGTAAAGTTTCTTTTATAGATTTGATTGATAATATTACAATTCAGCAAGTTGCAGATGAACAAACCGGTCACGTTCAAAAAGTGGTAATTGAATCAAAAGATAAAACGTTAACGCCAAGCATTCTTGTTAAAGATAGCAAGGGCAACGAAAAAGTATTCAACATTCCAACCCGTGCATATTTATCCGTTGAAGAAGGCGAAGAGATACAGCCGGGAACTATTCTTGCAAAAATCTCAAAGTCATCAACAAAAACGCGCGATATTACCGGCGGTTTGCCTAGAGTAACTGAACTCTTCGAGGCGCGCAGTCCTCACGATGCAGCGGTTGTTTCAGAAATCGAAGGGAAAGTTAAATTCGGTGCTCGCAAAAAAGGTTCACGCGAAATAATAATAGAATCTTTCGACGGCTCGATTCAAAAAATTTACAATGTTCCTTACGGAAAACATACTCTTGTTCAGGAGGGAGATGAAATCCCAGCAGGTGAAAAGATAACCGATGGTCCTACAGACCCACATGATATTTTGAAAATCAAAGGAACAAATGCAGTCCAGGAGTATTTAGTTAATGAAATTCAGGATGTTTATCGTCTTCAGGGCGTTAAGATCAACGATAAACATATTGAAGTAATAGTTCGTCAAATGTTGCAAAAAATGCGGGTTATTTCTGCAGGCGATACAATGTTCATAGAAGAAGACCTGGTTGATCGAAATAAATTTATTGAGGAAAATGAAAAAGTAAAACAGATGCTAGTTGTAACAGACCCCGGCCAATCCAA
>JBFLWC010000344.1:0-3917 GCA_040758415.1 Bacteroidota bacterium
AACGAATGATAAATGATAAATTATAAATGATAAGCATTCAGCGTTCTGCATTCAATATAACAATTACGGATTATTCAAAAGTTTCAAAAAGTAAAATGTTTGATCGCTTCTCCTTTACTGCCAATTTCTGTCATTGCTTCAATACCAATATTCAAGTGCAAGTCAACAAATTTACGGGTTACAGCACGGTCGGATTCTTCAGTTTTTACGCCTTCTGGAAACATCGGCAAATCCGAAACTAACAAAAGAGCGCCGCGTGTAATTTGGTTTGCATATCCAACAATAAAAACTGTTGCGGTCTCCATATCAATTCCAATTGCGCCCAATTTTCTTAAATAGTTTTTAAATTCTTCATCCCATTCCCAAAGTCTTCGGTTGGTTGTATATATAACTCCGGTTCTGTATTCAATATTTTTAGAAATAATTTTGTTCGAAACAAATTTATGCAGTTTGAATGAAGGGAGCGCAGGTACTTCGGGTGGAAGATAATCGTTGCTTGTTCCTTCTCCACGGATTGCTGCAATCGGAAGAATAAAGTGGCCAATCTCGGTTGAGGTTTTTAATCCCCCGCACTTGCCAAGAAATAAAACACCTTTGGGCGAGCGTGCAACAAGCAGATCCATAATTGTTGCCGCATTTGCAGAACCAATACCAAAGTTGATGATTGATAAGCCGGCACTGTTAGTTGCGGATTGCATCGGTTTACCAATTCCCTCGATATTGCACTTAAATTTCTCTGCAAACTTTGTAACATAGTTCTGAAAATTAGTTAGCAGCAGATAATCTCCAAAATCATCAATCTTTGTTCCGGTGTAACGCGGGAGCCAATTTTTTGCTATTTCAAGTTTTGTTTTCATATATCCTTTTAGGTTTTATCTGAATTCAACTCGTTCGTATTTGTCTGTTATTTTTGTTCGTCTTTGGTTAAAAAGGTTGTCTATCTTTATTACAACTAATGAAAAGAGATAACCGAAGATTGCGCCGATGACCGCGCCAAAAATTGCATCGGATGGATAATGCACTCCAACATACGGCCGGGAAAAAGCCATCAGTGTTGCAACAATAAAGAAATACCACTTTAACTTCGGAAAAATTTTTGTTAATAATGTTGCGGCCGCAAAGTTATTCACTGCGTGTGAAGAAGGAAATGAAAATGATTCTGTACAGGAGACTAAAATATTTACATCCGTTAAAACATTACATGGCCTTATCCGTGCAAAAAGATTTTTCAAAAAGAAACTGCTGAATTGATCAGTAACCACAATCAATATTATCATTACTACTGCAGTGATTCTGCCAATCCTACCTCCTTTTATTAAGAGGATCAAAAACAATATAAGATATGCTATGTACCAATTTTTAACCTCTGTTATAAAAGGGAAAAGTTTATCGAAAGCCGTATTGGATAAAGTGTGATTGATAAAGTAGAATAGCTTCAAGTCAATCTGATACAAAAATTCTAACATAATACTCCTGCCAATGTGGTATACAAGTTTGATTATTTACGCAAATTTCTTTATCTAAGCTCCGAAATTTTTATGATATTAGCGATAACTTTTTTGCGGCAAGGGTTAAGATTTAAATTTCATCCTGTAGAGCAACATGTAAAGCTAATAAAAAATTTTCAGAAGCCGCATAAAATAAATTAAATCAGAAAAAGTGAGTTCTAACAAGAAACTGAAAAGCACGCTCGAACAAAAAAGATTTGAATACTTCAAAGATGAAAGTAAGCGGGGATTAGTAGCCCCATTTCAAGCTCTGGCTAAGTTCACAGCAGTTTCCGGTTTATTTGCATTGGTCTTGGAAGTTCGTTACTTCACAGAGCATAGTGTACAAATTTATATTTCAAGACTTACTGCAATTCTAATTGCTTTTTTGCTGCTTGTGTTATCAAACTCTAAGTTTGGCAAACGACATCCGGCAATTCTTATTCATATTCTACTTCTCTCGATTATCAGCTCATTTGGAGTTATGATCTTTCTCATTCCGAAGACGCTCATATTTAACTCCCACATAATAAGTTTAATAATTTTTACTGCAGCACTTTTTTTAAGCTGGGATGTTTCCAATCAAATTGTTGTTGCCATCTATTACAATGTTGTCTTTGCCGCTTCAATTCTTTTTAACAGGCGCGAGATCTTTATTCTTCCAAATATGGTTGAATCGGTTGTGCTTGTTTTGGTTATTAGTGTGATGGCAATTGTTGCAAGTTATATTAATTTTAAGCTGCGTCAGGAAGCGGTAGTAAAAACTTTTGAGGTCTCTCAATCCGAAAAGAAATTTAGAAACTTATTTGAAAACTCTGCAGAAGGAATTTTTCAGTTTACGCGCGAAGGAAAATTTATAACTATAAATCCCGCATTAATAAAAATGCTGGGTTACTCAACGGAAGAAGAAGTAAAACAGTTAGGATTGGCTAACGATGTATTCAAACGTAAAAGCGATTGGGAACTTTTAAGTAAACTTTTAGAAAAGCAGGGAAAGGTTAGAAACTATAGAGTTCCTTATAAAAAGAAGGACGGCGTTGAAATTACTGTTCGAATGAACGTTCGCACATTTGAAGATGAAGAAAACGGGACAATTTTTTATGAAGGCAGTTTGCAGGATATAACGCAGCAGGTTCAGGCTGAAAACGAAAAACAAAAAGCGCTCGATGCACTCCGCATAGAAAAAATGAAAGCCGATACGGCTGCTAAAAAAGCCCAGCAGGAGAGCAGCTTCAAATCGAAATTCCTTGCAAGTATGAGCCACGAAGTCCGCACCCCGATGAACTCGGTTATGGGTTTTTTAACATTAATAGAAAATGATCTTTTTGAAAGCAAAGAAGAATTAAAAACGTTTGCACGCGATGCCCGGCTTGCCGCTGAATCGCTCCTCGATATTATCAACAACATTCTTGATATATCCAAGATTGAAGCGGGCAAAATGGAGCTTGATGAAATTGATTTTGATTTGCGAAACGAAGTAGCAAAAGCAATTTCTATTATTGCGCAAAATGCGAAATCGAAGGGTCTTCAGCTTGAACAATTTGTTGATGATTCCATTCCGGAAAAAATTTACGGCGACCCGACTCGCTTCAGACAAATTCTGCTTAATCTTTTAAGCAATGCAATTAAATTTACGGATCAAGGAAAAGTTTCAGTCAATGTTTCTGTTAAATCAAAAACAGATTCCATAATAGAACTCATTACGAATGTTCAAGATACAGGTGTTGGAATTCCGGGTGAAAAAGTTTCGATGCTGTTTGAGCCGTACGTTCAAGTAAAAAGCAAGAAAGGATTCAAAGAAGGCACGGGACTTGGCTTAATGATATCCAAAGAGTTTGTTAAGATGATGCACGGCGAGATTAATGTTGAAAGCAAAGTTGGAATTGGAAGTAAATTCTCTTTCACTGTTAAAATGAAATTACAACCGCACGCTAATATTGAAGAGAATACTGCAATTGAAATACACGAACAATTCCAATCGCAAACAGATATGACACTTCAGCCGGAAGTTAAACAAGACCTCTCTGCTAAAAAGAAATTGCTTTTGGTAGAAGATAATCCGATAAGTCAGAATCTAGAATTAAAAATTCTTCGCGAGGTCGGTTACGATGTTGAAGCAGTATCAAACGGGTATGATGCTATAGAAGGAATCAAGACAGGGCAATTCAATTTAGTTTTGATGGACGTTGAAATGACGGATATGGATGGGATAGCTGCAACAAAAAAAATTCGTGAACTGGAAGGAGATTTTTCAAAAGTGCCAATCATCGCTGTTACCGCACACTCAAGTATGAAAGACAGAGAAAGGTGCCTCGCTGCAGGAATGGATGATTACATTGCAAAGCCAATCAACATCCACTTCTTAAAAATTACAATTGATCAGTGGCTCAACGCCAAAGGTTGATAAGCTGTCACTTCGGAACTGATAAT
>JBFLWC010000345.1:0-4305 GCA_040758415.1 Bacteroidota bacterium
CTATAATTTTTGTAACAAAACCGGCGCCTACAGTTCTACCACCTTCTCGAATAGCAAACTTCAATCCTTCTTCCATAGCTATCTCTGAGATCAAATCAATTTTAAGAGCAACGCTATCGCCGGGCATAACCATTTCTGTTCCTTCGGGTAATGAAGCTATACCTGTTACGTCAGTTGTTCTGAAATAAAACTGCGGTCTGTAACCATTAAAGAATGGTGTGTGGCGTCCGCCTTCATCTTTAGACAAAATGTAAACTTTGCCTTCAAATTTTTTATGAGGAGTGATCGAACCAGTTTTTGCAAGAACCATTCCTCTTTCAATTTCATTTTTATCAATGCCTCTTAAAAGAATACCTGCATTGTCTCCGGCTATTGCAGAATCGAGTTCTTTGCGGAACATTTCGATGCCTGTAACAACTGTTTTCTTGTGAATGCCAAGACCAATTAATTCAACTTCTTCTGCAATCTTAACTTGACCTCTTTCAACTCTTCCTGTTGCAACTGTACCACGACCGGTAATTGAGAATACGTCTTCTACAGGCATCAGGAATGGTTTGTCAACACTTCTTTCAGGAATTGGAATGTAGCTGTCTACAGCATCCATAAGCTCCCAGATACAATTATATCTTTCGTCTTTAATATCAGCTCCAGATGCGCCGGCTTCCAATGCTCTCAAAGCTGAACCTTTTATAATCGGTATTTCGTTACCGGGAAATTCATACTTCGTTAAGAGTTCCCTTAATTCCATTTCAACTAAGTCAATCAATTCTTGATCATCAACTGCATCAACTTTATTCATGAAGACAACAATTCTCGGAACACCAACCTGGCGGGCAAGAAGAATATGCTCGCGTGTTTGAGGCATAGGACCATCAGTAGCTGCAACAACTAAAATTGCACCGTCCATCTGAGCAGCACCTGTAATCATGTTTTTAACATAATCTGCGTGGCCGGGGCAATCTACGTGTGCATAGTGTCTGTTCGCAGTTGAATATTCAACGTGAGCAGTGGCAATTGTAATACCTCTTTCTCTTTCTTCAGGGGCATTATCAATACTGTCGAAAGTTCTAATTTGTGATAAACCTTTTTTTGCCAGGGCCATGGTGATGGCAGCAGTAAGAGTAGTTTTACCATGGTCGACATGTCCGATAGTACCAATATTGACGTGAGGTTTACTACGGTCAAATTTTTCTTTTGCCATCTTAAATTCTCTCCTTTGTGTGTTTTATTTTTTTAATTATTTATTTATAGTCTAGTACGATTCAACTGATTTTTTAACTTGAGACTTTTCCTGGATCTCTTCGGCAATAGATTTTGGCACTTCGGAATAATGAGCAAACTGCATCGAGTAAATTGCTCGTCCTTGAGTCATAGACCTTAAAACGGTTGCATATCCAAACATCTGAGCAAGAGGAACCATCGCTTTAATAATTTGAGCATCTTTTCTCGAAGTGAATCCTTCAATTTTTCCTCTTCTTGAATTTAAGTCGCCCATTACATCGCCGAGATATTCTTCGGGTGTAATTACTTCTACGCTCATCATTGGCTCCAATATAATAGGATTAGCTTTTTTTGCACACTGCTTAAATGCAATTGATGCGGCAACTTTAAAAGAAATTTCATCCGAGTCAACATCGTGATATGAACCGTCATACAATTTTGCTTTAACATCAACAACAGGATAGCCTGCCAATACGCCATTTCTCATCGCTTCTTGCAAACCATTCATAACAGGATTAATATATTCTCTAGGAACAACACCGCCAACAATTGCGTTTTCAAATTCAAAACCTTTCCCGGGTTCGTTTGGTGAAAGTTCAATCCATACGTGTCCGTATTTGCCCCTGCCGCCGGTTTGTTTAATAAACTTGCCTTCCGATTGAACTGTTTTAGTGATAGTTTCTCTGTATGCCACTTGAGGTTTACCAACATTGGCTTCAACTTTAAACTCTCTTTTCATCCTGTCAACAAGAATTTCAAGATGAAGCTCGCCCATACCGCTAATTAAGGTTTGGCCGGTTTCGTCATCAACTTTAACTTTAAACGTCGGATCTTCATCAGAAAGTTTAGAAAGAGATTCGGAAAGTTTATCCTGATCTGCTTTCGTCTTCGGCTCAATAGCAATTTGAATAACCGGTTCTGGAAAAACCATCTTTTCTAAAATAATTGCATCTTCTTCAGTGCAAAGTGTATCGCCTGTTTTTGTATGTTTCAAACCAACTAAAGCTGCAATATCGCCGCATCTAATTTCATCCATATCTTCGCGTGTGTTTGCATGCATCTGAAGGACCCTGCCCACTCTTTCTTTTTTGTCTGAAACAGAATTGAAAATGTATGAACCTGCTTTCAATGTTCCGGTATAAACTCGGATGAATGTTAATTTACCAACATAAGGGTCGGTCATTATTTTAAATGCGAGCGCTGTAAATTTTTCATTAGAGTCAATTCTTCTTTCAACGTGATCATTCTTGTGAATATGATGAGCCGTAAGTATTCCCGAATCGAGAGGAGATGGAAGAAAATCTACGACTGAATCCAGCAATTGCTGAACCCCCTTATTTTTGAATGACGAGCCGCAGAGAACAGGAATAATCTTTGTTTGAATTGTTGCTTCTCTTAGAACTTTTTTTACTTCGGCTTCGGAGATTTCTTTTCCTTCGAGATATTTTTCTAACAAAGTATCATCAACATCGGAAACTGCTTCGAGCATTTGTGTTCTGTATTTTTGCGCCAAGTGTAAAAGATCAGCAGGAATATCTACCTCTTCAAATTCCGCTCCTAAAGATTCCTCGATAAACATTATAGCACGCATTTTCATTAAGTCAATAATACCTCTGAACAAATCACCTTCGCCAACAGGAATATTAATTGGAACTGCATGCGCGCCTAATTTCTCTTTCATCATCTGAACAGCATTAAAAAAATCTGCGCCTATTCTATCCATCTTATTTACAAATGCAATTCTGGGAACATTGTATTTATCTGCTTGTCTCCACACAGTTTCGGATTGAGGTTCAACTCCGCCAACCGCACAGAAGAGGGCAATCGCACCATCAAGAACTCTTAAAGATCTTTCTACTTCAACAGTAAAATCAACGTGTCCGGGCGTATCAATTATATTAATCTGATGATTTCTCCAAAAAGTTGTTGTAGCAGCGCTGGTAATAGTAATTCCTCTTTCTTTTTCCTGTTCCATCCAGTCCATTGTAGCAGCGCCATCGTGCACTTCACCCATCCGATGCAGTTTACCGGTATAATAAAGAATGCGTTCGGTAGTAGTTGTTTTACCGGCATCAATATGAGCCATTATCCCGATGTTTCTTACTTTATTTATTTCAACACGTTTGGACATCTAACTTCTTGTTCCCTTTCTTACCACTTAAAATGTGCAAATGCTTTATTCGCCTCTGCCATACGATGTGTATCATCTTTCTTTTTTACTGCAGAACCTTCTCCATTGGCAGCCGCCATTAACTCCGCTGCAACTTTAAGAGCCATAGATTTATCTTTTCTATCTCTTGCGTAAGTTTTAATCCATCTAAAAGCTAATGCCGTTCTTCTTTCCGGTCGAACCTCCATCGGAACCTGATAAGTAGCGCCACCCACTCTTCGGCTTCTAACTTCAACTAACGGCTGCACATTCTGTATTGCTTTTTTGAATATTTCTAATGCAGGTTTTTTAGTTTTTTGTTCAATCAGACTGAAGCTATCATAAACTATGCTTCTAGATGTTGACTTCTTCCCATCCCACATTAAATAATTTATAAACTTCGAAACCAGCAGATCATTAAACTTAGGGTCTGGCTTTAAGTATTTTTTTTCAGCTCTTTTCTTTCTCATAGTAAATTATTTCGCTTTTGGTTTTTTAGTACCGTATTTAGAACGGCCTCTCTTTCTATCTTCAACACCGCTAGTATCCAATGTTCCGCGAATAATGTGGTAACGAACACCGGGCAGGTCTTTAACTCTTCCGCCTCTAATCAAAACAATAGAGTGTTCTTGAAGATTATGTCCTTCTCCAGGAATATAAGCAGTTACCTCGATACCATTACTCAAACGTACTCTTGCAACTTTTCTAAGCGCTGAATTTGGCTTCTTGGGAGTAGTTGTATAGACTCTTGTGCAGACACCTCTTTTTTGAGGGCATGCATCTAACGCCGGGGCTTTATTCTTAGACGTTACAACTAATCTACCTTTTCTAACCAACTGGTTTATTGTTGGCACTAAAAATCCTCCAAAGATTATAATTTTTGATAAAAAATAAGACTTGAAATTTATTGATATCCAATTTAATTGTCAAGAAAT
>JBFLWC010000346.1:0-2828 GCA_040758415.1 Bacteroidota bacterium
AACAACCTCGCCGCTATCGGGCAGATAAATATTCATCATCATTCTAATTGTAGTTGTTTTGCCGGCGCCGTTCCGCCCGATAAGTCCGAAGACTGAACCTTCAGGCACCTCGAACGATGCGTTATCAACTGCAACCAAACTGTCGAATGTTTTGGTTAGATTTTTTACTTCGAGTGCGTACATTAATCTCTCTCCAGTCGTGTTTGATGAAATTCAATTAGCAAATATAATTGACAAAAGCATGAACTAAGAATAAGAGCAAGAGCAAGAGCATGAATATTTTAAATTCTCCTGACTTTCAACATTTAGTGTAACAGATTTTATTTCCTTTATTTATTTTCGAAGCAAAATCAACGGTTTTGTTATTGATATGGTTGATAGCACCAAATATTTTTTAGTATGACACAACAACTCATAAAGTGTACAAAAGAAAATAAAATCAACATTTTTTACTCTCGAATTTTCCAAGGGTGAAATTCAGGAATATTTTAAATTCTTGTTCTTAATCTTGCTCTTGCTCTTAATCTTGTTCTTTCATACTACCATATCTTCACAATTTTATCATCAGGATTTCTCATCGCATCGCCGGGCTTAACATCGAATGCATGGAAAAATTCCTGCAGGTTTTGTAAAGGACCAATCACGCGCTGTTTAGCCGGCGAGTGAACGTCAGTCTTCAATTGTAGTTTCAAAGCTTCCGGGCGAATAACGGTTGCCCAAATCTGTGCAAAGCCGAGGAAAAATCTTTGCTGCGGCGTAAAACCATCTATTAGTTCACCTTTCTTGAATTGATCTGTGTTCTTGAATGCAGCATAAGAAATTGTCAACCCGCCAAGGTCGCCTATGTTTTCGCCAAGAGTAAGCGCGCCGTTAACCTTAAAGGTATCAATTGCAGTAAAGTTGTTGTATTGATCAATCAATTTTTTTGCGCGTGCTTGAAATTTTTCATTGTCTTCTTTTGTCCACCAATCTTTTATGTTCCCATCTGAATCATACTTCCTTCCTTGATCATCAAATCCGTGAGTTATCTCGTGCCCGATTACAGCTCCCATTGCGCCGTAGTTGATCGCATCGTCTGCTTTCGGATTGAAGAATGGCGGCTGCAGAATTGCAGCCGGAAATGTAATATCGTTGCGTGTAGGAGAATATTGCGCGTTAACAGTCTGCGGTGACATAGACCATTCTGTTTTATCAGCCGGTTTACCAATCTTTTCTAAATTTATTTTTCTTGCCCATCTGCCTGCACGTTCTAAATTTTTAAAATATGAATCACGCACAATCTCAAGTTTGCTGTAATCTTTCCATTTATCCGGGTAACCAATTTTTACTCCTAATTTACTCAGCTTCTTGAGGGCTTGCGTTTTGGTCTCCTCACTCATCCATTCAAGATTCTTAATACTCTTCTCCATAGAAACAAGCAGATTATTTACAATCGCTTTTGCTCTTGCTTTGGCTTCCGGTGGAAAAACTTCTTCAACATAAATTTGTCCAAGCAATTCACCCATCGTTCTGTTAATTGAACCGAGAACCCTTTTCCATCTTGGCTGCATTGCTTTTGCGCCGCTTAAAAATTTTCCGGTGAACTCGAATCTCTCATTTACAAAGGGCGAGCTAAGCGCATCTGCTGCATTGCGTAGAAGATTCCACTTCAAATAAACTTTCCAATCGTCAACAGGAATTTCGTCAATCATTTTTCCAACCGCTGTAATGAACTTTGGCTGGTTCACAACAACAAGAGGAGGATTTTCAACGCCCAGCTCATGGAAATAGATATCCCAATCAAATCCACCCGAGATATTTTTTAAGTTCTCGATTGTCATTTTATTATATGTCTTCAGCGGGTCGCGGTTTTCTACGCGGGTGTTGGATGCTTTTGCAAGCTGTGTTTCAATTTTCAAAACTGTTTGAGAATATTCCTCCGCAGTCTGGGCATCAACATCAATCAGCTTGAACATATTTGCAGCGTGCCGAATATATTTAGTGCGGATCTCTTTCGACCGGGCATCGTCCTTTGTGTAATATTCAATATCGGGCAGACCAATTCCACCCTGCGATAAGTACGGCGCCATCATACTGCTCTCTTTTTGATCTATGGCAACGAAAAAATTAAACAGTGCTCCGGTACTGCCCAGATGTTCTTCTGCAATTAATTTAATGAGGGCTTTCTTGCTGTCAATTGCGTCAATCTTTTTCAACTTAGGGATAATCGGTTTGTAACCGTTTTTTTCGATTAATGAAGAATCCATACCGGTTGCAAAGAAATCTCCAACTTTTTGTTTAGCGGAACCCTTTTGCAGATTTTTATTTGCTGATGCTTCCTCAAGAATTTTTCTTAGTACTTTGTTGTTTTCTTCCTGCAGAACTGCAAATGAACCCCAGCGGCTGTATTCATCGGGAATAGGATTTACTTTTATCCAGCCCCCAACCGAGAACTGATAAAAGTCTTGTGCCGGATTAACAGAGCGGTCAAGATTTTTTAGATCAAAACCATTGTTAGTTGATTTTGAATCCTGTGCAAAATTAGGTATAGTGAATACTGGAATAATAGCAAGAACTAAAGCCAGAGCGAGAAAAAATATTTTTTTGTTCATAATAATCCTTTCTTTTTTTTCTGACCTGCGGGAATCAATCTAAAATACCGCAAGCAACTGCTGGTAAAAATAATCCATTGCCTTCATACATTCAAAAAGAAAAAAGCGGCATGTAATAACTCTTTAGAAATGTCACTAGTTACAACTCAATAGAAATGTCAGTGACAATATAGTTAAACAATCTGTTAAAGTGGATTATGGGGTAACGCAAGGAGGGCGTAGCCCGACTGGAGTTAC
>JBFLWC010000347.1:0-5652 GCA_040758415.1 Bacteroidota bacterium
GCCGATGCGGCTCTCTATCGTATCTTTTCTTATTACTACTCGCTTGGTTATTATAAGAAAGCCGAAACATATTTAAATAGATTGAAAAAAGAATTTCCTGAATCTCCTTACATTAAAGCTGCCGATAGAAAGATCCCCGATGTTGAAGAACCCGCTTCAACAAGTAACGGATTAACCGATTTGATAGAAAACAAGCACACACAACCGGTGCATGTTGAAAAAACTGAAACGAGAAATTATAATTTCACTATTCAAGCCGGCGCTTTTTTAAATGTCGAAAACGCAAAAAAGTTAAGCGGACAATTAAAGAGAGAAAATTATTTTACGGAGATTACAACAAAAGAAATTGGCGGCACTATTTTGAATGTTGTTAATGTTGGACGCTTTGTTACAGAAGAAGAAACAAAACCGGTTTTATCTAAACTAGAAAAGAAATTCTATATTAAAGGAAGAGTAGTACCGAAGTACGAAGTACGAAAGACGAAGTACGAATAACTAAAAAAGCTAAGCGCTGCTTTACGCTTCCCACCACTAACTCTAAAAGGTGAAGTATTGATACAAAAACCACTATTTTAAGAGCGTAAGTTTTCTAACTATATTTATATAATGAAAGTAGAAGAATTTCAGAAAAAATTTGGTATTATAGGCAAGTCGAAAGAGATTCGCGATTTAGTAGATATCACGATGCAAATTGCGCAATCGGATATTTCCGTTTTGATTACCGGTGAAAGCGGCGTTGGGAAAGAAATTTTTGCGCGTGCTATTCACGGATTCAGCAAACGCGCAGAGAAAGGACTTGTGAGTGTAAACTGCGGCGCAATTCCGGAAGGAATTCTTGAAAGCGAATTGTTCGGACACAAAAAGGGATCGTTCACCGGCTCGATTGACGACCGTAAAGGTTACTTTGAAATAGCAGACGGCGGAACTCTCTTTCTTGATGAGATAGCAGAAATGCCTTTAACTACACAGGTAAAACTTTTGAGGGTTTTAGAAACCCAGGAGTTTATGCGAATCGGCAGCGAGACCGTAACTAAAGTTGATGTGAGAATAATTGCAGCAACCAATAAAGACTTGCAGCGGGAAGTTGATTCTAAAAAATTCCGGAGCGATTTATACTTCCGCTTAAAAGCCGTAACTCTAAACATTCCTCCTTTACGAAACCGACGCGGCGATATTTTAGAATTGGTCTCTCACTTTTTGAAAAACTATTCTAATAATAATAGAAGGGCTGCACCTCAAATAACCAACGAAGCCGAAGAGCTTCTTATCAATTATAGCTGGCCGGGTAACATACGGGAATTAAAAAATGTAATTGAAACCTCTGTAGCTTTGAGCAGAACAAGCAAGTTAGATAAAGAATCCTTCATTCCGCTTTTAACAGAAAGAAAAATAGAAGATGAATTCAGAAATCTTCCTGTTCATATCCAGCGTTCGGCAGAATCGTTAGACCGCGAGATGATTTACCGCGCACTCATCGAAATCAAAAAAGATTTGATTGATCTGAAACAAATTGCAGTAAAAAATCAAACAGATCTTATAAATGTGAACGAAGTTATTCCGCTCGAAGAAATTGAAAAGCAAGCAATTCTAAACGCAATAAATTTTACTAAACACAATAAAAGAAAAGCAGCTAAATTACTTGGCATTACCGACCGCACACTTTATAGAAAATTGAAAGACTATGGCTACGATTAAAAAACAATTACTTTTGAACTTATTGGTTATTATACTTGCTCTCGTTAATTTTACAGCGTGCAATTATTCATTTTCCGGAGCTTCGGTTCCGTCTCATCTGAAAACAATTGCCGTGATGGTCTTTGCCGACCGCAGCGGCTCAGCCGAATTTGATTTGGGACAAAGATTAACCAAGCGGGTGATTCAAAGATTTGTTGACGACAACACTTTGTTAGTCGGTGATCGGCTCAATTCCGATTCAATATTAGATGGAACTATTGTTTCTTTAAGTGAGGCAGATTTAGTTGTTGTCGCCGGCGAAAAAGCTTCTAAAAGAAGAATTACAATTAACGTCCGGGTCGTCTATAAAGATCTTGTAAAAAAGATAACCGTTTTCGAAAGAAATTTTTCCTGGTACGGAGATTACCTGTTGGGCGGTGATATAACCAGCGTACGCAGTAGGGCAATCGAAGATGCGTTTGATAGAATTTCCCAGGATATTTTACTTGGTGTAGTTTCAAATTGGTAAGCTCTGTTAGTTTGTACTGGTTTTTAACTCTGCGTGCTCGCTGAAAAAAATAGTTATATCCTCTTAAAGATTTTTTGATATTGTTTATGCAGCAGTAACATATTCGTGATATCAGCATTATGAAGTGGGGCATCGAATATTATAACAGTGAACTTGAAAATGAAATCCTTACATTACCCGAAGGTCTTTTAGCACGTTATATAAGACTAACAGATTTGATGCTTGAGTTTGGTTCTAATTTAGGTATGCCACATACTCGATTTCTCGGAGAAGGTTTAATTGAACTTAGAATTAAAAGCAAAGAAGGAATTGCACGGGTATTTTATTGTACACAAGTTGGTAAAAAAATTGTAATGCTTCATTTGTTTATTAAAAAATCAGGTAAGACCCCAAAGAAAGAAATGCAACTAGCTAAAAACAGAATGAAGGAGATATTAAGAAAATGACACATAATGAGCTGAAAAATAAAGCATTAAAAAGACCTCCCGTTCAAAAAGAATACAAAAGACTTGAACCGGAATTTACTTTATTAAGAGAAATGCTTAGAGCAAGAAACAAAGCCGGTCTTAGTCAAGCACAAATAGCAGAAAAAATGGGAATAAAGTCTCCATCTATTACAAGATTAGAATCATCTTTAAGTAGCGGCAAGCACTCACCATCGCTTGCAACAATAAAAAAATATTTAGAAGCATTAGACTATCGTTTAAAAATAAAAATTGTCCATAATCAACAGCAAAAGGTATAACCAGCGGCTCGTGAACGCACTTTAACAGTAGACAGGCATCAGGGTTTTCTAAAGACGTAAATAAAAAAGGTTGTAAAATGTTATTCGACGAAATAGTTCTTTTTGCTTACATAATTTCTTTAACAATTCTTCTCCTCTTTGGCAGTCACGGATTCATAATGATTTATTATCATTATAAGTACAGAAGGAATTTGCCAAAGCCGAAAATTGACCGGGAAGAAGAGATGGTTACAATTCAACTTCCTCTTTATAACGAACTATATGTTATAGAAAGATTGATTGATGCTGTTTGTGAAATTGATTATCCAAAAGAGAAATTGGAAATACAGCTTCTCGATGATTCGACGGATGAAACAGTTGATCTTGTAGCGCGGCTTGTAAAAGAAAAACAGGAATTAGGTTTCGATATTTATCACGTCAGGCGTAACAGCAGAGAAGGATTTAAAGCCGGCGCATTAAAAGAAGGTTTGAAAACTGCAAAAGGAAAATACATCGCAATCTTTGATGCCGATTTTATTCCAAAAAAAGATTTCTTGAAAAACACACTAAAATATTTCAGCAGCGAAAATATCGGAATGGTTCAGACACGCTGGGAACATTTAAACGAAGAGTATTCACTTCTAACAAAAATTCAGGCGCTGGCATTAGACGGGCATTTTGTAATTGAACAAACTGTGCGCAACAAAGCCGGGTTCTTTATTAACTTTAACGGCACCGGCGGCGTTTGGAAAAAAGAATGTATTGAAGATGCCGGCAACTGGCACGCAGATACTTTAACAGAAGATCTGGATCTAAGTTACCGCGCCCAGCTGCGCGGATGGAAATTTGTTTACCTGCGCGATTTTACTACTCCAGCCGAACTGCCTGCAGAAATGAATGCGCTCAAAGCTCAACAGTTCAGATGGACTAAAGGCGCAATTGAAACGATGAAAAAAATTCTTCCTCTTGTTTGGAAATCAAATGTTCCTATGAGAATTAAACTCCAGTCAACTTTTCATCTCACCAATAACATTGTGTTTCCTTTTATACTTCTTGCAGGAATCTTGAACGTTCCGCTTATATTCATAAAAAATGCGGGACCGTATTGGAATTTCTTCAACTTCATGGCTGTTTTTGTAATTGCATTCATCAGCTCTTTTCTGTTCTATTTATTTTCACAAAAAGATGTTCACTCGGATTGGAGAAAAAAGATTGCGCTCTTCCCTCTTTTTATGGCTGGAAGTATGGGATTTGCGCTCAACAATACGCGTGCAGTTATAGAAGGATTGATGAGCAGAAAAAGCGAGTTCGTCCGCACACCAAAATTCAAAGTGAGCAGTAAGAAAGATTCTTTAACTGCCAGAAACAAATATTTTGCAAAAACAAAAATCCAACCTTCTACATACATTGAGTTGCTTCTATCGGTTTACTGTTTAATAGGCGTTATAGCTTCAATTTACTTTATGGAAATTGCAGCTCTGCCGTTTCAACTAATGTTCTTCTTTGGTTTTGCTACTGTTTCCATAATGTCGTTAAGACAATCATTCATAATAAAAAAAGAACGGCTTGCAGAGTGAACGCCACAGAAAAAGATTTTGCAACAGATAAGATTAAGTTAATTTACGAATTCAATAATAGTTCGCCTCTCTTTGCGCGTGTTGCCCAACAGGAAATTGAACGGGGAAATATTTTAGAGGCAGTCAAAATTTTAGAGAAAGGGATGGCGCTTCATCCTTCATATCCTACTCCCTATTTCATCCTTGCTCTGGCTTATGCTTATTCCGGCAAAGGAGAAGAAGCAAATAGTTTTGCAGATATCGGCAGTAAGTTGATAAACTCTTATGAAACTTTCGAATATTATCAGAAAAAAATCATTAAGATAATTTCCGATAGAAATTTGATGAACGATTTAAAACGTCCCGGATTTCTATCCGGGAATGAAGAAGAAAAAGACGATGTAAATCCGGATAATCTTTGGGCATCCATCTCTTTAGAAGAAGATAAACTTGAACTACTTGCAGAGAAGTTGAGTAAAGCAAAAATTCCTAAAGATGCCGGCGAACCAATCCCCTCTTTTGATCAAACGGAAGATAATGTTCCCGCAAAAAAAATTATTTCTGAAACTATGGCAGAAATTTTTTTAGCACAAAAAAATTACAGCGAAGCAATTTTAATTTACGAAGAGCTGATAGAACAAAAACCGGAGAAAGCCGGGTTTTTTATGCAAAAAATTTCTGAAATAAAAAATCAGAAATAAGAAGGACGATCCGCCTGAGGTAGGCATGTGCCATTTTAAAAAAACAATTACTTTTGCAACAGTCTACAGAGACGAGATGACAGATTGGTTTTTTGAGTTTTGTCCGTCATCCGTCAACTGACGGAGACGGAGGTAGGCAGGTGCCATTTTAAAAAAACAATTACTTTTGCAACAGTCTACAGAGGCAGGTGGCAGATTGGTTTTTTGAGTTTTGTCCGCCATCCGTCAACTGACGGAGGCGGATTGTGCTTTGGATTTTAGAATTCAGATATTTTCTTTTGCAGATTTTCCGGCAGTAATTTTAAAAGCTGCGGATGAGTCTCTACTAAACGCATAATATCTGCTAAATCTTTCTGGCGTTTGCTTTTTCTTCTTTCTTCATCTTGATAAGCCCACACCTTGCCGGAAAGTACATCTTCTAAAGAGGCAACATTCATTTCATAACCTAGAACAATTTTCTTTTCTGCT
>JBFLWC010000348.1:0-8675 GCA_040758415.1 Bacteroidota bacterium
CAAAAATGATTTAACACCCTCTTGATAGTCGTGTGTTTTGCCGGCTTCAATTTGCAACTGTTCTTCTAATTCGAGTTGTGAATTCAGATCATTGAAAAGGGATTTGTTGAGTGCGCGCTTTGTAAATCCGAGTGCTTTTGTAGTTTGTGTTGAAAGATATTTTGCAAGTTTATACGCCTCGTCAAAAAGTTTTTCATCGGGGAATATTTTATAAATCATACCAAACTTTAGTGCGTCCTCCGCAGAAATTTTTTCTGCCAGCATCATCATTGCAGTTGCTCTTTGCAGCCCTACTAATCTTGGCAAAAAGAAAGTCCCTCCGCTGTCGGGAATCAAGCCAACCTTTGCAAATGCTTGGATAAAAGACGCCTTCTCCGACGCAATAACAATATCGCAGGCAAGCGCAATGTTTGCGCCCGCTCCTGCAGCTGTTCCGTTTACTCCGCAGATAACTGGTTTTTCGATTTCTCGTATTAATAAAATAATCGGGTTATAATTTTCGCGGACTATTTTGCCTATGTCGGGCAAAGGTTCGTTTTTTGGTACTGCTTCTTCAAGATCCTGTCCGGCACAAAACGCTCTTCCACTGCCTGTGATTAAAATTGCTCTAACATTTTTATCATCGCGCGCATATTTCAGCGCATGCTGTACTTCTTTTGCCATCTGTTTGTTGAAACTGTTTAGAACTTCCGGCCGGTTTAATTTTATGATGGCAACATTTTGTTCTATCGAAGAATGAATGAATTCGTATTCCATTTTCAATTCCTTGTTCTTAAATACACTTAAAATGCTCGAACGGCTGCCTACATTCTGTGCACAAGTGTAGAGATTTGCAAGATGTTGATCCGAAGTAACTTGTTAAGCTTGTGTTGCGCGATCGGCAGAATGGACACTCAATCGGATTGGTGGAAAAATCAATCATAAAATTTTTTTCTGCAGCTCCTTCCGGCGGTGCTATTCCGTACTCTTTTAGTTTTTGTTTTGTTTCTTCTGTGAACAGATCCGTTGTCCAAACAGGCGTATAAACTTTTCTGACTTCTACATTTTCATAACCATTTGAAAATAACAGACCACGAATTTCATCTTCAATAACTTTCATTGCAGGACAACCGGAATATGTAGGCGTTATTTCAACTATCAATTTTTTTTCGTTTTCATCAAACAAAATATTGCTCACAATTCCCATCTCAACAATGTTAAGCACAGGAATTTCGGGATCGTGAATTTCCGTAAGCAGATTGAGTATTTCTTCTTTTGTTTGCAACATAATTAAAATTACCATTTAGCGCCGGGATAGGAACGGGCAACAATCTGCATCTCTGCAAGCAGATGACCTAAATGTTCCGAGTGTTTTCCTAACCTACCGCCGCTTTGCATAAATTCATTTTTAGGAATTTCGAGCGTTGCTTCTTTGAGTGTGAGATTAACTATTTCCTCCCACTTAGATTTTATTTCTGTTGTATTAAAAATAATTTTATTTGCACAGAGTATATCGTCCAATTCATTTTCAAAAAACAGCTCGCCGGTGAATTGCCACAAATCATCAACAGCCGTTTGAACTTTAGTATGACTTTCTTCCGTGCCGTTTCCAAGGCGCAGCATCCACTCTCTTGCATGGCGAAGATGATATCTAATTTCATTTATAAATTTAGCAGCAATTCCTGCAAGAGGTTCAAACCTGCTCTTCATTAATTCTTGATAAAAATAAAGAGCATAGACTTCGTAAAAAAATTGGCGCGTAATTGTATATGCAAAATCAATATTCGGGTGCTCAACAAGAAGAAGATTTTTGAACTGATATTCATTTCGAAAATATGCAAGATCATCTTCGCTTCTTCCTTTTCCTTCAACCGATGCCGCAAGAGACAGCAGCGCAGACGCCTGCCCTATACAATCAAGCGCAATGTTTGCAAGCGCAATGTCTTCTTCAAGTATCGGCGCATGCCCGCACCACTCGCTTAATCTGTGTCCAAGAATTAATTTATCGTCGCCAAGTCTTATTAGGTACTCGAAAAGATTTTTTCTGAGTTTATCTTCCAGTTCATAAGTCATTTTTAAAATCCTCTTATACCCTTTGGCACTTTATAAAATTGCGGATGACGGTAAATTTTATCGTTTGAGGGATCGAAGAACGGTCCGGTATCGGAAGGAGAAGTAGCAACGATTTGATCTGCGGGCACCACCCAAATATTTATTGCTTCACCGCGGCGCGAATAAACATCGCGCGCATTTTGCAGTGCAAGCTCTGAATCCGGCGCATGAACGTTTCCAGCATGAATATGCGGCTCGCCTGTTTTCGATTGAACAAAAACTTCCCAAATTTTCCAATTTTTGTCTTTCATAGTTCACCTATTAAAATATGAGCAAGAATAAGAGCAAGAGCAAGAATAAGAGCAAGAGCAAGAAGAAGAGCAAGAGCAAGAAGAACTTAGCGTTGTAATCCATTGTAGACAATTTGAAGGTCTTGCTCATACTCTTGCTCATGCTCTTGCTCTTGTTCATAACATTTGTTGTTTTGCTGCATAAACAATTGCTGCTTCTATAACCCATTTTCCTTTCTCGTGTGCTTCGCGTCTGGCATTAATTCTTTCTTTGTTCATTGGTCCGTTACCTTTCAGCACATTCCAAAATTCATCCCAGTTGATTTCGCTAAAATCCCAATGTCCTGTCTCTTCGTTGAATTTCAAATTCGGGTCCGGCAGCGAAATATTTACAGCCTGTGCTTGTGGAACTGTTAAGTCAACAAAGCGCTGTCGCAATTCATCATTACTTTTTAGTTTTACTTTCCATCTCATCAATTCTGCAGAGTTAGGAGAATCTTTATCGGGCGGACCGAACATCATAAGAGAGGGGTGCCACCAACGGTTAACCGCATCTTGAATCATCTCCCGCTGACTTGTTGTTCCGCCGGCAAGTGTTGCAACAATTTCGTAGCCCTGCTTTTTGTGAAAGTTTTCTTCTTTACAGATTCTTATCATTGCGCGGGCATAAGGGCCATAGGAACATTTGGCGAGCATTGTTTGGTTGACAATTGCAGCGCCGTCAACTAACCAGCCGATGACACCCATATCTGCCCAGCTTAGTGTAGGATAATTAAAAATGCTCGAGTATTTTGCAGTGCCAGCAAGCAGCTGTTCAATAAGATCGGCGCGGTCTACACCCAATGTTTCTGTTGCGCTGTAGATGTAAAGTCCGTGTCCGGCTTCATCCTGAACTTTTGCAAGGAGCGTCATCTTTCTGCGCAGCGATGGCGCACGCGTTATCCAGTTTCCTTCCGGCAGCATACCAACAACTTCCGAATGCGCATGCTGACTCATCATACGGACTAATTGTTTTCTATATCGTTCGGGCATCCAATCTTTGGGTTCTATTACTTCGCCCGATTCAATTCTTTTTTCAAATTCTGTAAGCAGCAATTCTTCATTCATAACATTACCTTTCCATCGTTGATTAAAATATATTATATCTTTTTTAACGAAACAATATTTGTCTGCTTTCTTTTTTCTTCAATTTCTTTTTTCTTCAATGAATGTGGCAATCCGATTTCCTATTTTTAAAATGCTTTTTATACACTCACTACTTTATCTGAACAAAATTCACCATACACAAAAAGTATGAACACACAACTCAAAAACTTTTTTTATGCAAAATCAATTTGTGTTGCCGGCGCATCGTCAAAAAAAAAGAGCATTGGTTATGAACTGTTGAACTCAATTTTAACTTATGGCTATAATGGAAAAGTATTTCCTGTTAATCCAAACGCAAAAGAGATTCTTGGCTACAAATGTTTTAAGTACATCGAAGAGATTACTGAAAAAATTGATCTTGCAATTGTAGTTGTGCCAAAACCTTTTGCCGAAGAAACGATTGATGCTCTGCTTGCTAAAGATGTAAAATCAATTATTCTTATCACTGCAGGATTTAAGGAAACTGGCATTGAAGGTGAAAAATTAGAGAGGGGCATAGTAGAAAAAATTAAAAATTCAGGCGCGCGTATGATTGGACCTA
Organism: Bacteroidota bacterium; assembly: GCA_040758415.1. Lineage (GTDB taxonomy): Bacteria > Bacteroidota > Ignavibacteria > Ignavibacteriales > Melioribacteraceae > Fen-1258. The sequence continues at coordinate 4,009 of JBFLWC010000348.1, forward strand.
ACTGTATGGGAGTAATCAACACGCTTGGTGGTGTTAAACTTAACGCAACATTTGTAGCTGAAAAACCGGCAGAAGGCAGCACTGGATTTTTTTCGCAAAGCGGAGCTTTAGGTGCTGCGGTGTTAAATTCTCTGCGGGAGACAGAGATAAAGTTTGCACATTTCATCAGCGCCGGAAACAAAGCCGATGTTAACGAAACCGATCTTCTACATTTTTGGCAAAGTGATGCAAACATCAAAACGCTCACATTTTATCTCGAAAGTTTTGTCAACGGGGAAGAATTTATAAAACCATTTATTGACGGAGAGATAACAAAACCGGTTATTATTCTTAAAGCAGGAAAAACGGAAAGCGGAATGAAAGCTGCATCGTCTCATACCGGCGCACTAAGCAGTAAAGATAAAATAGTTGATGCTCTGATGAAACAATTTGGAATTCCGCGCGCAGCAAATATTAATGAGCTTTTCAATAGTGCAAAAGGATTCGAAAATTTTCCGATTCCAAAAGGAAGAAGAGTTGCTATTGTAACAAATGCAGGCGGGCCTGCAATCCTTGCTGTAGATATGCTGGAAAAAGAAAATTTAGCATTAACTACTCTGAGTAATGAAACAAAAAAATTATTGCGCGTGCTGGTTCACGCTGAAGGAAGTGTTGAAAACCCGGTTGATCTTCTTCCCGGTGCAACGGCAGAGGTTTATAAAAAAGTAATCGAAACAATTATTGAAGACGACAATGTTGATGCGGTGATTTCAATTTTCGTCCAACCGGTTATGGTAGATCCGTTTGCAGTTGCAGAATCTGTCTGCTCGATTATTTCCGAAAAGCCCATTTTACAGGTTGATATGCCTCTGCCCGAATTTTGGGAAGAGTATAGAAAACATTCGCAAAAAAATTTGCCGCTGTTTAAAAATCCCGAAGACCCGCCGGAAGTTTTATCGAATATGCTGCTTTATTCTTCTTCTCAAAGCCGTTTGAAAAAAAACCGCAAACAATATTTTGATTTACTTAATGCAGCCAAAGAAAAACAATACAGTTTTAAGAGCGGGCTTCTTTCACAACCCGAGGTCAACCAGCTTTGTAACGATTACAACTTGCCTGTAATAAAAAATAAATTGATTAGGCCGGACGCACTTGATAATCTTGATAGAAAACTAGATTACCCGCTTGTGCTTAAAGGCATTAATCATGAAGTTGTTCACAAATCGGAAATAAACGCCGTCAAACTTAACATCAAAACAAAAGAGGAGCTTCTTGCAAAAGCGCAAGAAATTGAGAAAAATTTTATTCGCTTCAACTTTGTTGTTGAAGAATTTTTGATCCAACAATATGTTAAGCCAAAACATGAAATTCTTATAGGCGGATTTCGGGATCCCTCTTTCGGTCCTATTATAATGTTTGGCACCGGCGGCAAATATGTTGAAATCATTTGCGATACTTCGGTTCGTTCTGCTTACTTATGCAGCGAAGACGTTGATGATATGATTAACGAAACAGTTATTGGTAGAATTTTACAGGGTATCCGCGGCGAGGAATCGTGCAATATTGAAGAGCTGAAAAGAATCATAATATCTTGTGCACAAATGATTGTCGAAAATAAAAAAATTGTAGAGTTCGATTTAAATCCGCTTATTGTTGGCGAGGATGACAAATATTATGCGGTAGATGTGAGGGTAAGATGGGAATAGTCGGTTTTGAGACGATCTGCGTTTGTGAAGACGAAGTACCAAGTACGAGGTACGAAGTACGAGGTACGAGGTACGAAGTACGAGGAAGTTATACCTTTCACGTTTAGCTTCTTAAAAATGGAATCCTTCGAAGGTGTGAACCAATAATACTAATCACTAATTGTAATCACTAATAACCAATGCTTTGTTAATTATCTATTAATTGCGTAATTTTGCGCCACTTTCAAATGTATCGGGTTACCAAATGAAGCGCACTTTTCAACCAAGCAAAACAAAAAGAAAAAATAAACACGGCTTCCGCGAAAGAATGGCAACTGCAAATGGACGCAAAGTTCTTGCGCGTAGAAGAGCTAAAGGCAGAAAAAAATTAACAGTAAGTGACGAAGCTTAATTGAAACAGTTTGGTCTTTCTGCAAAGGAAAGAATCAAAAGCAAAAAAGAATTCGATTTAGTTTATTCCGCAGGAGAATTTTTATTTTCTTCCTCTCAAAAGTTTAAAGCTGTTTTTTTCATTCAAAGAAAATCCGAAACGAATGGAATTAAAACAGCTTTTGCTGTTTCAAGTAAGTGTGGAACTGCGGTCTGGAGAAACAGGGTTAAAAGATTACTCAGGGAATCATACCGGCTGAATAAAAAAGAGATTAAAGATTTAGTCGAATTGAAAAAATTGAATGCGCTGATTGTGTTTTCATCTAACAAAATAAATCAGACAAATCACAAAAAAATTTTTTTGAAAGAAGTAATGCTGGAAGTTGTTGATTTGATAAATCAGATTAAAGCAAAGTTGTAAGATGGGATTTGTTCTAATAAATCTTATCAAACTCTATCAGAAAATTATTTCGCCAATGTTTTCTCCATCCTGCCGGTTTTATCCAACATGCTCCGAGTACGCTGTTCAAGCAGTAACGAAATACGGAGCGTTAAAGGGTGGAGTAAAAGCTATGTGGCGGATTTTAAGATGTAATCCATATAATAAAGGCGGATTCGATCCGGTTAAATAAATTAGCCCATCCACCCACAAAAACGGGGGGCAAGCCCAACCTTTCCCACATAGTGGCAACGACGAAGGGAAGGGAAATATTGAAATGAAAAATAAGTTTGTAAATAAATTTGTGTTGCTGTTTAATACAAAAGGATTTTGAATGGACAAAAATACTTCTGTTGCGTTTATACTCATTGGTTTAATTTTAGTTGTGTGGCTTTATTTCAATACTCCTGCTCCGCAACCACCGCAAAAAAAAGAACCGCAGCCAACAACTGTTGAACAAAAAGATACAACTGCAAACAACACAGCTGTTCAATCAAAAGAAGAGGTTAAACCGCAGGAGGAATTTTCTCCGTTCGGCGGAATTCCTAAAGAAGAAAAGATTATCACAGTTGAAACTGATCTTGCAAGAATTGAACTCACAAGCCGCGGTGCTAGGGTTAGAAGATACTTTGCGAAGAAATACAAGACCTGGTATCACAACGATGCTAAAGACACAAACTTTTTCAATCAACATGTGCAATTGGTTGATTCGAAGAAAGGCGGCGACCTTAACATTATCTTCGTAACAAAAGAAGGAAAGCTGGTAAATACATCTTCAATAGATTTCAGTTTGCATTCAAACAACTATTATTATAAAATCAGCGGTAAAGATTCGCTTGTTATCAACTACATATTTACAACAGATAGCGGCAAAGCGATCAAAAAGAATTTTATTTTTTACGGCGATAACTATGCTTCAAAAGTTGAAGTTGAGCTTGAGAAAATGGACGATGTAATAAGCAGCTACAGGTATGATGTTGTCTGGTCGAACGGATTAAATAATCTTGAAGAAAATTCTGTTGACGAAGCCAATTATTCTAACGCAAGCGCTTTTTCAGGAGACGAGCAGGTAATAGTTGATGCAACCGCTGTAGGCGAAAAAGTTACAAAAGATATCAACGGAAAAGTTGATTGGGTTGCGGTGCGTAACAAATACTTTGCAATGATACTTGCACCGCTCTCTCCAAACAGCGAAGGAGGTGCATACTTCGAGGGGAATCATATCTTAAATAAATATGGCGCAAAAGAAATTTACAGTGCCAGCTTAAAGGTGCCTTTCAAAAATCAAAAATATCAAAAGGATTCTTTCACACTTTATCTCGGACCAATAGATTACACTATTCTTAAATCATACGGAAAGAATTTTCAAACTGTTTTTGATTTCGGAAGTTTCTTCGGCTTAAAGTTTATTATAAGACCGATTTCGGAATTCGTTTTGCTTCCGCTTTTCAAATTTCTTCACAGCTTCATTTCAAATTTTGGATTGGTCATAATTGTCTTTTCGATTATTATAAAATTTGCGCTTCATCCCCTTACACGCCAAAGCATGAACTCGATGAAGAAGATGCAGATGCTTCAGCCAAAGATCAACGAGATTAAAGAGAAACATAAAGATAATCCGCAGAAGGTTCAGCAGGAAACAATGAAACTCTACTCAACTTACGGCATCAATCCAATGGGCGGGTGCTTACCTATGCTTTTGCAGATGCCCATTCTTATCGCTCTGTGGAGTTTGTTTAATGTAACAATTGAAATAAGACAGCAGCCGTTTATGCTGTGGATTAATAATTTATCTTCGCCGGATATAATTTTAAGATTGCCGTTCAAGATTCCTCTTTTTAATGTTGATTTCATCAGCGGTCTTGCTTTGCTTATGGGTTTAACAATGTTCATTCAGCAAAAGATGAGCATTAAAGATCCATCTCAGAAGGCGTTGATTTATATTATGCCGATTATGATGACAATTGTGTTTATGAGTTTACCTTCCGGTTTGAATCTTTACTACTTCATGTTCAACGCTCTTTCAATTGCCCAGCAATATTATGTCAATCACAAACACAATAATGTTGAACTTGTACCGGTTGCAAATCCTAACAAGAAAAAGGGGTTTATGGCGCGCTTGATGGAATCGGCAGAGAAACAGGCACAAGAGCAGAGAAGAGCTGCAAAGAAAA
>JBFLWC010000349.1:0-5743 GCA_040758415.1 Bacteroidota bacterium
CTATTGAAAAGGTTAAAAAGATATTCCCTTCTGATACTAATTTTATTTTGTTTGAATGCGAAAACCCGACAGGCGTTTATCGCAGACTAACAGAAAGGGGAATTATAATACGCGATAGGAGCAATCAAGTAAAAGATTGTTTGAGGGTATCGGTTGGAACGCGTGAACAAAATGAAAAATTCTTAAATGAACTCCGGGAAGTGTTATGAAAAAAAATGAAATAAAAATATCACGCAAAGCATCTCATCGTAGAAAGACGGATGAAACGGATATCAGAATAAAATTAAATTTGGATGGTTCCGGCAAATCGAAAGTTGAAACCGGGATTGGTTTTTTTGATCACATGCTTAAACAATTGGCAAAACATTCGAATATAGAGATGAAAATTAGCGTAAAAGGAGATTTGTTCGTAGACGAGCATCATACAGTTGAAGATACTGGAATTGCTTTGGGCGAAACAATCAGCAAAGCTCTTGGAGATAGAAGAGGGATTGAGAGATACGGATTTATGCTTCCGATGGACGATTCACTTGCAGAGTGTGCAATTGACCTTGGCGGAAGGGCTTACTTATCTTTCAATTGTAAATTTGTGCGGGAAAAAATAGGAGAATTCCCGACCGAATTATTCAAAGAGTTTTTTAGAGGGTTGTCAACCGGTCTACGTGCTAATATTCATTTGAAAGCTAAAGGTGAAAATGATCATCACAAGGCAGAGGCGATGTTCAAAGCAGTTGCAAGAGCACTCAATCAAGCTTTGAAATTTGACGAGCGGGCTAAAGGAAGTCTGCCTTCAACAAAAGGATTGATATGATTGTATTGATTGACTATGGCGCAGGCAACACTGCGTCGGTGGCAAACGTTTTAAAAGATTTAAATTGCGAATTCAAGATCACTAACAAAGAAATTAATATTTGCAGTGCGGACAAAATTATTTTCCCGGGAGTAGGAGAAGCATCGTTTGCGGTTAAAAAACTTCACATGCATAATCTCTTTAGCTTACTCCGGCTGATCAAAAAACCGATGCTGGGAATTTGTCTGGGTATGCAGCTGCTGTGCGATAAATTGAAGGAAGGCAATGCTGCCGGACTAGGAATATTCCCGATCAACACAGAAAAGTTTGACGAAACAAAAATTAAAGTGCCGCATATGGGATGGAATCAAATAAAATATTTGAAACAGTCTAAACTTTTTGACAGAATTAAGGAAGGCGAATATTTTTATTTTGCTCACTCATATTTCATACCTGTAAACGAATATGCGACTTCCGTTTGTAATTACGGTATTAATTTTTGTTCTACGATGGAAAAAGATAATTTTTACGGTGTGCAATTTCATCCCGAAAAATCCGGTTCGGCTGGAATTCAGATAATTAAAAACTTTGTAGAAAAATGTTAATAATACCTGCAATAGATATTCTGGACGGGAAAGCCGTCCGCCTGATGAAAGGTGATTTCTCGACAGCAAGAAGTTATGTCGAACATCCTTATGATCAAGCTAAAGTTTATGATGAATACGGGTTTGGCTGGGTGCATATTGTTGATCTATCCGGCTCTAAAGATGGGAAAATTACAACGTTAAAAGTTCTTGAAGAGATTAAACAGAAAACAAAATTGAAAATTGAATTCGGCGGCGGAATAAGAAATGTAGATGATGTTTCAAACTTGTTCACGATAGGAATTGAGAAAGTTATAATCGGGTCGCTACCCGTTATAAACAAAACTGAGTTCGAAAAAATTGTGCAGTCCTTTCCACTTGACCAAATTATTGTTGCAGCAGATACAAAGAGAGGCGAGGTTGTTGTAAAGGGTTGGAGTGAAAATTCAAACATGGAAATAAGCAGCTATATAACTCAATGCAGAGAATATGGATTGAATAATTATCTTATCACCGATATAGATAAAGACGGCATGCTTGAAGGGCCGAACCTTCGGCTTTATAATGGGCTAAAAGAGATTTTCCCGGATATATTTATTATTGCTTCCGGTGGCATAAAAAGTATGAGTGACCTTGACGAGCTTAAAAACATAAATTGTGATGCCGCGGTTATCGGCAAAGCCATCTATGAAAACAAAATTGATTTGAAGGAGCTTTCAAAGTTTGGTTAGTAAAAGAATTATTCCGTGTCTTGATGTGCAGGGCGGACAGGTTGTAAAGGGAATTAATTTTGAAGGGCTGCGGTTTGCCGGTTCTGCGGTGGAACTAGCAATGAGGTATTACCAGGAAGGTGCTGACGAGCTTGTGTTTTTAGATATTACAGCATCAATCGAAAAAAGAAAAACTCTTATTGAACTTGTTAAGGAAGTAGCAAAGGTTATCAGAATTCCTTTTACAGTTGGAGGAGGTATTTCCGAGCTGGGTGATATCGAAGCGTTATTGAGAGCCGGTGCAGATAAAGTATCGCTCAACACAGCGATCGTTAAAAATTCTTCTTTGATTTCTGAAGCAGCTAAAAGATTCGGCAGTCAAGCAGTCGTTGCCGCAATTGATGTTAAAAGCGTTGGCGGAGTTAAAAAGATTTTTATCAAAGGCGGAAAAGAAGAAACCGGATTTGAAGGTTTGCACTGGTGCAAAAAAGTTAACGAACTTGGTGCAGGAGAAATTTTATTAACATCAATGGATAATGACGGAACCAAAGCCGGTTACGATTTGCAATTTTTGGAACAAGTTATTAACAATGTAACAATTCCCGTGATTGCTTCCGGCGGCGCAGGCGTAAAAGAACATTTTCTCGATGCTTTCAAGATCGGTGTTGATGCGTGTCTTGCAGCAACTCTTTTCCATTACGAAGAGCTGGCAATCAAAGATTTAAAAGAATTTTTGCATTTGAACGAAATAAGAGTGCGGTTATGATGAAAGCTGAAGAACTCAATTTTGAAAAACTGGGCGGATTGATTCCTGCAATAGTTACAGATGTTCAAACCGATCAAGTGTTGATGCTCGGTTTTATGAACAAAGAAGCATTAACAAAAACGATCGAGACGAAACGTGTTACATTTTTTAGCAGATCGAGAAATACGTTGTGGACTAAAGGAGAAACATCGGGCAATTTTTTGAATCTTGTCGAGATCAAAAAAGATTGCGACAATGATTCACTTCTTGTATTAGCACAGCCCGAAGGGCCCACATGTCATCTCGGCTCTTATTCGTGTTTTGGTGTTGAAAAAAGCAACATTACTTTCTTAAATCAACTTAGTGAGTTGATAAAAGAGAGAAAAAAAAATCTTCCGGAAAATTCCTACACTACAAAACTTTTTAAGGAAGGCACTGACCGGATAATTCAAAAAGTTGGCGAGGAAGTTGTTGAAACAATTATTGCCGCGAAGAACCGCAATAAAGAAGAATTGATCAACGAAACTGCCGATTTAATTTTTCACTTGTTTGTTATGCTTGCCGAACAGGAGATTGAATTTGATGATGTTATAAAGAAATTAGTTGAGAGGCACAGGTAGTCATTGGTAGACTACCGGAGTATTTTTCATAAATACGAAGAACGAAATACGAAGTACGAAATACGAAGTACGAAGTACGAATGATAAATGACTGATGACGAACTACTTCTTATGTCTTGCGTTTCACCTTTCACCTTTCACCTTTCACGTCTCATATCATTATTTCTTGAATGTTCATTACCCGCAAGCAGAGCTAATTTCGGATACAATCTTCAAAGTATCGGCAAGTTTGTCTCCGTTCAACAAAGATTTTATAATCCTGCTTCCTACAATCACACCATCGCAAAAAGGGGAAAAGTTTTTAATGTCTTCCGGTTTTGAAATCCCGAACCCGATAAGCATTTTATTTTTTTTTATAAGCGAGTATGTTCTTCTTAAGTTATCAATCGTATTGCCGCTGAAATTATTTTTAACTCCGGTTGTTCCTGTTACACTTACGCAATAAACAAATCCTTCGCTCTTCGAGTCTATCATTCTAATTCTATCATCCGGTGAAGTTGGCGTTGTAAGAAGAATTACATCGAGGTTTTCGTTTTGCTCTGCAAAGAAGAAATCATACTCTTCGAGAGGTACATCGGGAACAATTAATCCCTTGGCGCCGGCATTAACGGCATCACTCAAAAAATTTTTTATTCCATACTTTCTGATTGGATTTGCATAACCCATCATTACCACAGGTTTGTTAGAATAGCTGCAGATATTTTCGGCATAAGTAAAAACATTTTTCAGGTTAACGTTGTTTTCTAATGCGGCATTTGACGATGCTTGAATAACCGGACCGTCTGCCAGTGGATCGCTGAATGGGATGCCGAGTTCAATAATATCTGCACCGGCATCCAAAATATTTTTTGCAAGCCCGACAAAATTATTCTTATCTGGAAAACCTGCTGTAAGAAAAATTGATAAGACTTTCCTCTTCTGCTTATTTAATTCGTCAATGTAATTCTGAATATAACTCATTGTTTCTATTCCTTTTTTATAGACCTTTATCAATTATGGTTGTCAAATCTTTATCGCCTCTGCCGCTGATGTTCACAATTATAATTTCATCTGGATTTGTTGAGCCAATAAATTTTTCTATGTAAGCTATTGCGTGTGCACTTTCGAGAGCTGGTAAAATTCCTTCTAAGCGTGTGAGAATATGCACGCCTTTCAACGCTTCGTCATCAGTAATAGAAAAATATTTTACGCGTTTTGTATCTTTTAAAAACGAATGTTCCGGTCCGACGCCGGGATAATCTAAACCTGCAGAGATAGAATGAACTTCAGCCACCTGCCCGTTTTTATCCTGAAGAAGGTAAGAATTCATTCCTTGAAAAATTCCCGGCTCGCCAAGTGTAAGTGTAGCGCAATGTTTACCCGAATCAATTCCTAATCCTGCAGCTTCAACTCCTATTAGCGAAACATTTCCATCGTTGATGAAGGGATAAAATATTCCGGCAGCATTCGATCCGCCGCCAACACACGCAACTATGTAATCCGGCAGTTTTTTTTCTGCTTCAAGTATTTGTTCTTTTGTTTCTTTGCCGATGATTGCCTGGAAGTCTCGCACAATTAACGGATAAGGATGCGGACCAACAACCGAACCGATTATGTAATGCGTACACTCAACATTTGTAACCCAGTCTCTAATTGCTTCGTTCGTTGCATCTTTCAAAGTTTTGCTTCCGGATGAAACGGGCCGGATTTCTGCTCCGAGCAATTGCATTCTAAAGACATTCGGTTTTTGTCTTTCTATATCCGTTTCGCCCATGTAAACAACACACTTCAAACCAAACTTAGCACAAACTGTAGCTGCAGCTACACCGTGCTGCCCTGCACCGGTTTCTGCTATAATTCTATTTTTGCCCAATCTTTTTGCTATTAGAATTTGTCCGATTGCGTTGTTGAGTTTGTGCGCACCTGTGTGGCACAAATCTTCGCGCTTCAGATAAATTTTTGCTTTGCCGAAATGTTCGGTTAATCTTTTTGCAAAAGTTAGCGGGGTAGGGCGGCCGTTGTATTCTTTTTGAAGTTGTTCGTATTCGGAAATAAACGCCGGATCGTATTTCAATTTTGTGTAAGTTGATTCGAGCTCGTTCAAAGCAGATATCAAAGTTTCCGGAACAAATCGTCCTCCATACTGACCGAACTTGCCGTTGTGATCGGGGAAGTTGTAGTTATTCATCTCAGAGTATTAACCTTGTTGAAAAATTCTTTTAGTTTGGTTGCATCTTTTTTGCCAGGCGATGATTCAAGCGAAGAAGATAAGTCTACTGCCTGCGGTTTTATTTCGTAAAAAATTTGTTCAATAT
>JBFLWC010000350.1:0-2042 GCA_040758415.1 Bacteroidota bacterium
CTGTTTTAGAAAATACTCTCTAATCACTCTTATTTTTAAGAATGCGAAAAAAAATGTAATCGAATAATATTAATTAGTGAAGATAAAACAAAGGTGGGGAAAGAATAGTCTGCCGTGGCGGGGCGAATAATGAAAGGTGGCCCGTCTAAATGGTGAATAGTAATTAGTCAGCCATCCGTCAACTGACGGAGGCGGATTTGGTTTTAGATTTGGAGTTGATGAGGTGAGTGTATTGGTTCACTTAAAGAACCATCAGCAGTATTTAAGAAGTGAATTTTGTTTGCTGCTATCCGTTATGTACAAGATTAACAAAACTGTATTTAATTAAATTTTATATCCAGCAGCCCTAGCATCATCATAAAACATTTTTACAGTTTCCAATGAAAATTGAGTGAGGTCTTTGCCAAGAGAGGGGAGCTTTTTCAGTATGTCGTTCGTAGCCGTAATTATATGACAACCGATCGAATCAGCCTGAACAACATTATATAACTCTCTTGGACTAGCCCAAATCAGTTCAATATCTTTATAATTTTTCAACAATCCGACTATCTCGCTCATTATTGGTAAAGGATCTACACCTGCATCAGCAATTCTGCCTGCAAAAACCGAAACGTAACCACCTGTGCAATCTGCCATGTAGGGCAAAACATGTTTCACTTGATCAACTGTCATCAATGCCGTTACGTTAATTCTTACATCTGATTTAGAAAGTTTTTCTATCAGTTTTACACTAGACTCACCTTTTGTATTTGTAACCGGTATTTTAACATAGACATTCTTTCCCCACGAAGAAATTTCCAGAGCTTGTCTTTCCATTTCATCAAACTCGTCCGAAAAAACTTCAAATGAAATTGGTTTATCTTTGATTACAGTAAGAATGTCTTTCGCAAAAGTTTTGTAATCTGTAATTCCTGCTTTTTTCATCAATGTTGGATTGGTTGTAAATCCAGAAATTATAGGATTGTTATACATCTCAATCATACTCGTTCTTTCGGCACCGTCAGCAAAAAGTTTCACTTTTAATTTCATATCACTCCCCTTTTTTTGCGTTAGTTTTTTCTTTACTTGTCACTGGTTACTCGTCACTCATTACTGCTTCACTTCAGTTGCTTCCCACTTTGTAGGATTAATTTGCAATTCCGGATGCGATACCAATAAATGCCAAACGACAGCTTGGAATCCTTCTGTTAACGGAGTGATGTGTGATGAGTTAATAACAGGTATGACAACTACTGCGTCCCCAACTTTCTTTGTATAACCTCCGTCCCTTCCTACAACGCCAACTATCTTAGCACGCTTCTCTTTTGCATAACGAACTACATTGACAAGATTTGTACTAATGTTTTTTTCTTCGCTGCCGCCGCCTACCGAAAATACAAACACACAATCTTTTTCGTTGAATCGGCTTACCTTTAGCCAATTAAGAATCGTAACATCCCACCCTTCGTCATTTACTCGAGCGGTAAGTTCAGAAACGTTATCGTAAGGTGCGTATGCTTCTATGTTACACAATTTTCTAAAGTCGCAAACAGCATGAGAAGCATGACCAGCGCCACCGCCAGAGCCAATAAAAAATACTCGTCCATTTTCTTTGCGAACCCGAGATAAAACTTCTGCAATACTTTCTATTTGCTCAGCATCAATCTTATTTATAACCTCCACACTTTCATTTAAGAACTGTTCGGAAAAATTCATTCATCATTCCAATTAATTAAATGATATAGATCCATTAGGCTCGTTACTTTATAATCCGGGTTAATCTTAATTCCCCTGTTATAATTCTGAGATAACAAAACAGTTTTTATTCCGGCATTTTTTCCAGCTTCAATATCCTTCCAACTATCCCCAATCAGGATTGATTCATTTTTTTCAATGTTATACTTATCAATCAAATTTAAAATCATTCCGGGTTTTGGTTTTCTGCAAGTACAATTATCAAAATCATCGTGAATGCAGTATTTAATTTCTTCAAATTTAAATACGCGTTTCAATTCATCATTCATCAGCTCTAATTCTTCATGCCGCATGGTTTTTCTTGCTAT
>JBFLWC010000351.1:0-2574 GCA_040758415.1 Bacteroidota bacterium
ATTCATTCTACTGGAATTTACCAAACGAAAATTTTTCTTTTTTGGGATACGGGGAAATTTTTTCTTTAAGCGAATCCGATTTTAAATCTTCGCCGATGCTCGAAAAAAAATTTCATAATCTGCCATTCAAAATAGTTTCTAATCGTTCCCCAGAAATCGAATTACGTCATCCGCAGTTTGTAGGCGGGATCAAATTCCCATCAGGAAAATCTGAACAGCTTTGGAAAAATTTTGATTTTGCAAAATGGTTTATCCCGAAAATTCTTCTACTAAAACTTAACAAAGAGTACTTCATTACAATTAATGAATTTTATCGAATGGATGTTCGAAGGACTCTCTGTAGAAGTCGTTACGGACCTTACGGAGAATTCTCGGAAGAGCGAATGACGGACGGGAATTTTTTAAGCGAGGTTGAATTAATTCTTGAGAGTGGCAGTAATTCAAAAAACATTTCTCCCCTTAAATATGAAGAACAGTTTAGCATCAAATTCATCAAACCGAGTTGCAATCTGGATCAATGGTCCAGCCGCGTTGAAGCCGCATTACAAAAAATTACAGATGGAATAGCAGAAAAAATTGTACTTGCACGCTTTGATGAAATTGAATTTACAGCCGCACCAAACATTTTATCTATTCTCAAAGGATTAGAAGAAAATTACGGGGAGTGTTATACTTTTGCATATAAATCGGAAGATTCAATTTTCTTTGGCTCATCTCCGGAAAAACTTTTTAAGATTTCGAATGGATTCATAGAAACTGTTGCGCTTGCCGGTTCAATTCAGCGCGGAATTTCCGATGAGGAAGATGCACTGCTTGAAAATCAACTTTTGATGAGCAAAAAAAATCTTGCCGAGCAAAAAAATGTTTTGGATTTTATACTTGAACGCTTATCGCCGTTGGCGTTAAAAATATCATACGATTCTAAGCCGGCTGTAAAAAAACTTTCCAACATTCAGCATCTTTGCACAAACATCCGTGCAGAATTAACACCGGCTGCAAACATTTTTTCTTTGCTGGAAAAACTTCATCCAACGCCGGCGGTTTGCGGTTTGCCGGCTGAAGATGCATTGAAAATTATAAACGAGCTTGAAGAATTTGACCGGGGGTTGTACTCGGGAGTTGTTGGCTGGTTCAATTTGCAAAATGCAGGCGAGTTTGCCGTGGGAATTCGTTCGGCAGTTTTGAACGAAAAAACTTTACGCGCTTATGCCGGCAGCGGAATTGTCAATGGCTCCGAAAGTCTTTCCGAGTTCAACGAAACAGAACTAAAACTAAAACCAATTATTTCTCTTTTTGTTAATGAAACTGTCAATCAATCGTAATATTGTTTGGTGCGATCTTTTTGTATCGCGGCTTGCAGAACTTGGTGTTAGAAACGTCTGCATTTCTCCGGGTTCGCGCAGTACACCGTTAACATTAGCTTTTGCATCAAATAAAAAGATAAAATCCTTCCCAATTGTTGATGAACGTTCTTCAGCTTTTTTTTCACTTGGGATTGCAAAGAAAACAGATACACCGGTTGCAGTTGTAACAACATCCGGTACTGCGGTTGCCGAATTGTATCCTGCAATCATTGAAGCTTACTATCAGCGCGTGCCGTTGATTATTTGTACTGCAGATCGTCCTCCGTCGCTTCGCAACAGCGGCGCTAACCAAACAATCAATCAACAAAATATTTTCAAAAACCATATTCGTTTTTTTGCGGATGCAGGTCTGCCGGACGTTAAAAGACTTTCCGAAGTGGTGCACCTGGCAGAAAACGCAATTCGATATTCATGTTTTATAGAGAAAGGTCCGGTTCACTTAAACTTTTCATTTGAAAAACCATTTGAACCGAAAAGCTACACTGATAAAATTGATGTAACAGCAATTCAATCCCGCCGCAGCATGACACACTCATCGTTTGAATTCATGCCGCATGCGCAAACAAAAATAAATTTTGAAATTCTCGCAAAGAAGTTTTCCAAGACAGAACGCGGACTTATAATTGTTGGTTCTAACCGTTACCAAAATGAATTTGAAAATCTTCTTAATCAATTATCCATAGCACTTGGCTATCCAATTTATATTGATGGTTCTTCCTCTCTAAGATTTAGCAGACTCTTAAAAAAAAATACGATTAATAATTTAACAGCACTTATTCGTGCAAAAAACTTTCAGAAACATTACGATCCTGAAATAATAATACAATTCGGCGGTACGCCCACTTCAAATGTTTTGCTCGAGTTTTTTAAAAACTCTAAAGCGGAAAAAATTTTAGCTAACGAATTCGGTGATAGAAATGATCCTTCTTTTACTGCTAAAATTGTTTTACGTATTAATCCGGCTGAGTTCTGTGAATCTGTTATTCAAAGGATAGAAAAAAGTAGAAATCGAGAAAATAACTGGCTTGCAGACCTTCGCTCAATGAATAAAATTGCCGAAAAGGAAAAACAAAAATTAATAGAAGGTGCTGAGTTTCCATTCGAGGGGAGAGTTGTAACAGAGCTGTTAAAAGTTTTACCTGATAAATCCAATTTGATGATCTCAAATTCGCTTCCCATACGCGATGTTGATTTCTTTGCTTCATCGAAC
>JBFLWC010000352.1:0-3240 GCA_040758415.1 Bacteroidota bacterium
ATTTTATGTTTTTTCAAAAATTTCATTTACTCTTTTTCTTTTTCAACAAAAATCTAATCAAAACAAAAACTATAATTAGGGTTGTAATCGCTAAAATGATCTGAGAATATTCTGAAAGGTAGTAATCAACAAGCTCAAGATTTTCGCCCAACTTTATGCCGAGAAAAATCAGAAGCGTATTCCAGAGGAGTGAACTGATTGTTGCATAAACAAATGTACGCGAGGGTTTTAATTTGTGAACGCCTGAGAAAAAACTCACTACAGCGCGCGTGCCCGGTAGAAAACGATTTATCAATATTATGTTGTACCCGTATTTATGAAAAAAGAGATCGGCTTTATCCAGCGATTCTTTTTTTATGAACTTAAATCTGCCGGAGCGTAAAAGTTTTTCTCCGAGGAATTCACCTATCAAGTACATTAAAATAAAACCGAGTGTACTGCCCGTACCGGTTAGTGCCAAAACCGGAATCAACCCGAGCGTAGATTTCGCAATCAATGTGGCACCGAAAAGTACAAGAAAATCATTCGGCGCCGGTGGAATTATATTTTCGATGAATGCAAAAAAGAAAAGTGCTGCGTAAATTAGAGCCGGATCGAGTGTGCTGATATAAGAAATGATTTGCTGGAGCATTATTTATCTTTTTGAGTGAGAAGAACGACTGAATAAGCGGCACAACCATCACCGCGTCCTACAAAACCCAATCTTTCTGTTGTGGTTGCTTTAACAGAAATTTGGTCAACACTAACATTTAAAATTCTGGAAATAATTTCCCGCATTTGGGGAATGTGCGGCGAAAGCTTTGGCTGCTCAAGAAGAATTGTGGAATCAACATTTCCTATTTCGTAATGGTAATCTTTCATCAAATAATAAACATGATTTAACATCTGCTTGCTATCGGCGTCTTTGAATTTTGGATCGGTGTTAGGAAAATGTTTACCAATATCGCCAAGTGCCAGCGCACCAAGAATTGCATCACAAATTGCATGAAGAAGAACATCTGCGTCCGAATGCCCGAGTAGTCCTTTTTCATTAGGAATCTCAACTCCGCCTAAAATTAATTTACGGTTGTAAGCGAACTCGTGAACATCATAGCCAAAGCCGATTTTAAATTGTGTACTCAATATCTGATCTCAAACCGTGTGAATTCGTTTTTAGGTTCGCTCCATTTGATGGAAACGTTTTTTACATCTGCGTGCGATGGACCAATTTTAAGTTGCTTATAAAATTCTTCAATCATCGCGCGCTCGCCCTCAACAACAGTATAAACTTCTCCGCTGTATAAATTTTTTGTGTATCCCTTCAAGCCAAGTTTCTCGGCATGACGTACAATAAAATATCTGTACCCAACTCCCTGGACTAAACCATTCGCTATAATTTCAGCCCTCAGCATTATCTTTTTCGTTCTTCCAAAAGAATGAATCAAAAACTTCCGAAACAATTAAGCCAAGAAAAATCAATGCGCTTCCTACTACAGCAAAGTTACTGATTTTCTCGTTGAGTAAAAAGAAAGCAAAAATTGCAGCAAAGATCGGCTCTAACGAGTAGATGATTCCTGCTTTTGTTGGACTAACAACCTTCTGGAATTTTGTTTGCAATCCGATATTAAAAAGAGTAGCCACCAAAGAGGTGTAAAGCAATCCAAATAATAAATACGATGTAAAAGATACGCGAAGCGGTTCAGCAGAAATTCCGGCAAATAAAATTGCTGCGGCAAAACTTAATAGTGCTACAACAGAGATCTGTGTTATCAGAATTGTCCAGAAATCATTCTTTGATGAAATTAGATCAATATAAACAACTTGAAGAGCAAAGAAGACTGCACAAATCAAAGTCATTCCATCGCCAAAGTTAAAGTTAGAGCCGAGTTCACTCACAAAAGTTGTGATGGATGTTCCTCCGCTTGTCAAAAACAAAATTCCGATGAAAACAATAACGCTACCAATCTGCGCACCTTTAGAAGGAATTTTTTTTTCAACGATAGTTTGGAAAAGCGGCACCATTACAACAAGCGAACCTGTAATAAAACCGGATTTTGTTGCGCTTGTGTATTTAAGTCCGATAGTTTGTGTAAAGAATCCAAGAAAAAGAAATATGCCAAGAAGCATTCCGGGTAAAATTGATTTTCGATCAATCTTATTTTTTGTTGCAATAATAATCAGAGCCAAAACAACCGCAGCAATTCCAAAACGGATAGCAACAAAAAGTATTGACGAAATATCGTTCAGCGATTCTTTAACAATCACAAATGTGCCGCCCCAAAGAATCGTCATCAAAAGCAGCGCACTTTCTCCAAAATATTTTGTAACAGTTTTGTGTGAAGAATTATTCATTGTCGGTTGTGTATCCAAAACTTTGAAGCATATTAGGATTAGAGCGCCACTTCTCTCTAACTTTAACTCGTAATTCAAGATAAACTTCGTGCTGAAGAAATTTTTCAATTTCTGCCCGTGCAATCTGTCCAAGTTTTTTTACCGCTTCCCCTTTAGTACCAAGTATTATCGGCTTCTGCGATTCCCTTTCAACAACAATTACCGCACGGATAAAATCTTTTGCGTTCTCACGCTCCTTAAATTCTTCAATCAGAACTTCAGTGCTGTACGGAATTTCTTCGCGGTAGCATTCAAAAATTTTTTCACGTATGATTTCGGAAACAAAAAAGCGCTCGGATTCATCCGTAATTTGATCGTCCGGATAATATTTTGGGTGGTCTGGTAACAATTCAAGTATAGCTTTAACAACAGAGGAAAGATTGAAACCTTCGGCGGCAGAAATTGGAATTACCTTCTCGAAGATTTTTTTTGACGAGAGATTATTTATCAAATTTTCAACAACAGTCTGATTGGATAAATCAATTTTGTTTAGCAATAAAATTTTTTTTGTATTTGTATCGTTAAGAATTTTGGAAACGCTCTCATCTGTAAAAGTCTCTCTGCCTGCTGGGTCGGAATCAACGTCTATCATAAAAAGAATAACGTCTGAATCTCTAACAGAAGTAAAAACAAAATCCAGCATTCGTTCTTGAAGAAGGTACTCCGGATTAAGAATGCCCGGCGTATCAAGAAAAATTATCTGGTAATTTTCGTCAGATAAAATTCCGAGTATTTTTTTGCGTGTTGTCTGTGGTTTGTTTGTAATGATGGAGAGTTTCTCGCCAATAAGCGTATTCATCAAAGTTGATTTACCAACATTTGGTTTGCCGATGATTGAAACGAATCCGGATTTGTGAGACATGATTTTTT
>JBFLWC010000353.1:0-4620 GCA_040758415.1 Bacteroidota bacterium
CATATCCCTGTGAGTCCAAAAAATAAATTGCAATCTCTTTTAAGAAGTTCATTTTTATTCGGATTGGTTCTGCTTTCTTTTTCCGGATGCCAGGAAATTCCGAACAACATAATTGATTCTAAGACTATAGATTATAAAGTTGTAGAAATAACTGCGCCGGTGAATTTTAATTACTCACAAACTGATTCAATGGTTGTTACTTCTGTTCAGATAGCTAATGTTGGGACCGTAGAAAAAGTGTGGTGCAAAGTTAGTGCAGCCGACGGTTCACTGTCTATCAGCCCTCAACTGAATTTGTATGATGACGGCGATGTTGTGAAGAATGGAGATCAGAAAAAGGGCGATGGAATTTTTTCCGGCAAGTTTGTGATGGGGAAATTTACTCCAAATGGAAAATACCAGATAGAATACTTTGTTGAGGACAACATTCGCCAATCCCCGGAAAACTTGGCTAAGGTTGGTTCACATATTTTTACATTCAGTAACAATCAAACCAACCTGCCGCCGGTGATTTCGGACCTTGTAATTCCCGGCGCGGTGAACAGAGGTGAATCGTTTATCTTTACTTTGAAAGTTGACGATCCGAATGGACTATCGGATATCTATCAGGTTTATTTCAAATTATTCCGTCCCGATGGTTCTCAGGTTTTGGGAGCGCCCGGTCAGGATTATATTTTAATGTATGATAATGGTGTTCAAAACTTCGGCGATCAAAGTGCAGGCGATGGAATTTATTCATTCAAGAATTCTTTTAGTTCTACTTCGCAAACAGGAACGTGGCGCTTTGAATTCCAGGCAAAAGACCGCGGCGGAAATTTAAGTAACGTTTTAATACACAACATGATTGTAAATTAATTTTTTAGAATGAACTTAGGATAACGAAACTATACGAATATTATGAAAAGAATTCTTAGCATATTTTTATTTTTATCTGTATCGTTATTTGCCCAGAAGATTCCATTAGATTACAACCTCGGTCCAAACCGGTTTTTAAAAACACAAGACCAAACGCCGGCGAGCAACACAATTGAAAAAATTTTGATACAAGATAATGTTGTTTGGCTGGCTACGTCAAAAGGATTAAGTAAATCTACTGATAACGGCGCAAGCTGGATAAACTACTACGGCATAAAAGAATTTGGTGAAGAAAGTATTTCATCTCTCGGTTACAATAACGGAACTATTTGGGCATCAACATGGCATTACGAAAATAAACTTGGCGGCAACATTCCTGTGGGGACCGGTTTAAAGTATTCAACTAATCAAGGACAAACCTGGCAGGAAATTCCGCAGCCGGTTGATAATCCTGGCGATTCAATTATCATTTACGGTATAAATAAAATTCGTGCATTGCCGGTAACAGTAAGCGAACAAAATTTTATTTATGATATTGCATTCACAAAGAACACAATTTGGATTGCTACATTTGCCGGCGGTTTACGTAAATCAACCGATACGGGAAAAACATGGCAGCGCGTTATTCTTCCGCCGGATAATCTCAACTCAATCAAACCAACCGATACCTTAAAATTTTCTTTACAGCCAGCTGCTGGCAAATTTGGGCCTGAATCGTATCTCAACCATCGCGCGTTTTCTATTCTTGCGGTTGATGATAGCACAATCTACGCTGGCACTGCAGGAGGAATAAACAAAAGCACTGACGGCGGTGTAAGCTGGATAAAATTCACACGCACAAATCAACTAAAACCGATTACCGGAAATTTTATCCTTTCGCTTAAGAAAAATGATTTTGATAATTCAATCTGGGCGGCAACCTGGAAAGCTGAAGGGCAAACGGAATTTTGGGGAACAAGTACATCTAAAGATGGCGGGCTAAGCTGGGAAAATTATTTAAGTGGTGAAAGAGTGAGGGATTTCGGGTTTAAATATTTTGGAAATCCGGACGCATACACAGGCGCCGATATTTTTGCCGCATCTGAAAACGGATTATTTAGGACAAGCAACAACGGCACAACCTGGATTGCCGCACCGGCAATAAAAGACGACAGCTCGAGCGTGGGAATTAACACAAAACGTTTTCTTTCTGTGGAAGTGAATAGGAGAAGCGATAACTCAACTGATATCTGGCTCGGTTCGGATAATGGTTTAGCGCGCCTGAATGAAACAGACGGTTTTTGGAACGGCAAGTGGAAAATATTTTTAGCTTCGGAAAAGTTAGCTTCAACTTCAGAGACGTATGCTTTTCCCAATCCATTTTCTCCGGATGAAGAACGGATAAGAATAAAATACTCCACTTCGCAGCCGTCAAATGTTACAATAAGAATTTTTGATTTCGGAATGAACCTGGTGCGCACTGTAATTCAAAACGCTCCGCGTGATGCCCGCGATGAACAGATCGAAATGTGGGATGGAAAAGATGAAAGTGGAAAAATTGTTCCCAACGGAGTTTATTTTTACAGAATTGATCTTGGTTCGAACGAACCTTTATTCGGAAAAATTATGGTGTTGATGTAAATAATGATTTAGTTGTACCGGCTATCAAAAATAAATGAGAGTTAAGTGAAAAAAATATTTTTGTTATTAATAATTTCAACGGCGTTAAAGGCACAACCGAAGTTCTCAGAAATTAGCAGTATGCCGGGCGCATTCAGCCGGATAGGATTTGGCGCACGGGGGATCGGAATGGGTAACGCAATTTCTGCAGTTAAAGAAGGTGCTCTCGTTTCATATTATAATCCTGCGCTTGTCACGTTTCAAGAAGGAAATTCTTTTCAAACTTCTTATTCCATTCTTTCGCTGAATCGTTCGCTCAATTTTATAAATTTCACACGAAGGTTTGAACTTGGTAAAAAAGAAGATGCTGATGGTAATGTTAAACCGAGGTCGGTAGCCGGCATAAGTTTAGGAATTATCAACTCCGGCGTTTCAAAAATAGATGCACGTGATAATCAAGGAAGAAAAACAGGAGATTTATCAACAAGCGAGAATCAATTCTTCGTTGCAGTTGCAAATAGATTCTCGGAAAAAATTTCGATTGGTATCGCATTCAAATTTTATTACTACAAGCTGTATGAGAATGTAACATCAACCGGAGTTGGATTTGATCTTGGCGCACTTTATTCTTTAAATGATGCGATGACAATTTCCTTGATGGTTACCGATATCAACAGCAAATACGAGTGGGACACTGGAAAAATTTACGGACAGAACGGAAACATTACCAAGAACAAATTTCCATTGTTGGGAAAAATTGGATTCTCGTACAAATTCAACGAACCAAAAATTCTTGCAGCAGTTGAATTTGAGAGCAGCGATGTAGGAACGAACTATTTACGCGCAGGCGGAGAATACAACATTTACAAAAATTTATTTTTACGCGCGGGAATTGATAAATTTAATCCAGGTAATTTCGATTTTCCCGCACGCCCGTCTTTCGGGTTCTCATATTTTTACTCGGTAGACTCTGTTAAGTTTGGTATTGATTATGCTTTTGTTATCGAGCCGTATTCACCGAACGATCAGCATATTGTTGGAATCAACATTAACTTTTAATTCTGAAGATGATGAAGAGAAAAATTTTATTTCTGTTTTTATTCTGCTCGGGTTTGTTTGCCCAATCAGCAGGTAATTCTGGGTTGGCATTTCTAAAATTTGGTTTTGGAGCGCGCAACGTTGCAATGAGCGATTTAGGAGTTGTTGAAGCAAACGATCTTACTGCACTCAACTACAATCCTTCACTTCTCGCTATAAATAATAAAACTCAATTATCGTTCACTTATAATTCACTCTTTCAAGGATTGAATTCCGAAATGTTTGCAGGAAGTTTTAATGCATTTGGTCTGCCGCTTGCCATTGGTGTGAATACAACATCTGTTGCCGATATTGAAATCCGCACAAGACCGGGCGCTGCAGAATCAAAATTTAATGCAAATTATTTTTTTGCAAGTGTTTCAACCGCTTACAACTTGTTCGAAAATTTTTATGCCGGCGCAACATTTAAATATATTTACGAAAATTTATTTTCCGATAATGCGAATGGAATGGGATTCGATATTGGTTTTAGCTATCAAAAACTTATTGGTGAACTAACGCTCGGTGCAGCAATTCGCAACATCGGTTCGATGAACGAACTCCGAACCGAAGCAACAAAACTCCCAACAGATATTCGTTTTGGTGCTGCCTATAATTTTTCATATCCGGATTATAAATTAGATTTTACTTCAATTGCCGGATTCCAGAAATACACGGCTCAGGATGATTCGCACATGCACTTTGGCGCAGAAGCTGTTTACGACCGGATGTTTGCTCTGCGTTTTGGTTATGTAACAGGTTACGATTCAAAAAATATTTCTTTAGGATTTGGTGTTAACTGGAATAATATAAATCTCGACTTCACACACGTGCCTGTAAAATATGGCTTGGGAGATTCTCACATCATTACGATAATTTATTCATTCGAATAAACCCCGGCTGTGTATTTTTTTTTGTTTAGTTTTTAAGACGACTTCCATTACAACTTTCTCGCCTATGAAATAAGTAATGGTACCTTGAATAAAGATTATATTGTTATATAAAATTGCCCCGGATGATTTTGCAAAAGCTTCTTCAAGAGTATAAAAATTTATTACCTTCTGTACGGAAGGTGTATGTAGTCCCTTT
>JBFLWC010000354.1:0-3675 GCA_040758415.1 Bacteroidota bacterium
TTGATTCATTTTACAACACAAAAAAAATTCTTAATAATCATAAGCTTTTGTATGATAAACAAAAATAAGTGAGCTAAGCCTTCACCATATACTTCACTCTGCATTCTACACTCTGCGTTCTTCGTTCTACACTCGTCGGTAATCCGGTTTTGTTTTGTATGGTATCGGATCCTCAATTCCGGCTTGCTGGAAGCCGCGAAGACGGAATGCGCAGCTATCGCAAACGCCGCAAGCTTCTTCCTCACTTTGGTAACACGACCAGGTTAAATGAAGCGGCGCACCGAGTTCAATTCCTTTTTTCACTATCCCGGATTTTGTTAAATGTATAATCGGTGTTTCAATTTTTATGTTCGTTTCCGGCTTCGTTCCGATATTCACAACTTGCTGGAATGCCGAATAAAATTCCGGACGGCAATCCGGGTAACCGCTTGCATCTTCGTAAACAGCGCCGATAAAAACAGCGGATGCATTCACTACTTCCGCATAGCTCACACACGCACTCAAAATATTTGAGTTGCGGAACGGAACATACGAAGTTGGAATTTCTTTGTTTGCCAAATCTGCTTTTGTTACTTCAATGTTTGAATCCGTGAGAGAAGAGCCGCCGATTTTTGCGAAGTGTGAAAAATCGATCATCATTCTTTTTTCTGCACCGTAAAAATCTGCAATGTCGTTGAATGCTTTCAACTCTCTCTTCTCGGTCCGCTGTCCGTAATTGATATGCACAAGTGCAAGTTTATATTCTTGATTTGCAATTGCCGCAGTAACACAGCTGTCCATTCCTCCGCTTACGGCAACTACAGCTAATTTATCTTTCGCCATTTTAGAGTTTTGTTAAATGCCGGTGAAAAATAGCAAATTATTTTAGGAAGAATGATAGTATTGTTCCAATCTTGTTATTGTTCTTTTTTCTTTATCTAATGAGGATGATCAAAATCTTGATGCAAATTTTCTTTTACCGACAGATACTCGCCAAGTCTTTCAAGCAACTCCCAGGAGTAAATTCCAAAATTGTATCCGTCTTTCCATCCTATCTGAATTGCATAGTTACCAACCATTTCGATCTTATCTACTTGATATGCTTCAGGGCTAAGTGAATTTTTTTTCGGCGGTGCATAATGTTTCCAAAGGATTGTTTCACCCTTGTTGCCTGCATCAGGAGATTCATCGCGCAAAAACTTTAACGGATACTTGATTACTTTTCCATTATCCCAGGTTATTTCAATATGTTCTTGCTTATACAATTTTATTTTTGTTGGAACGCCCATGTTTTTATTCACTATGAATATTTTGTCGTGAAAAGTAAAACCCGCCTGCCGAACCGGCAGGCGTTAAATGTGAAACAATTATGTAAACTTTTGTCTTTCTCTGCTTACAGCATGTTGGTTTCACCTTTCACACTTCTGCTATCACGTTATTGTTTTAAACTATTGATTCAAAATAATCGGCAGACCGTTTTTACCCGACCCAATAATAACAATTTTACTGTTCTGCGAGTTCGCCAATTTTTCGGTTGCTTCTATTCCTTTCCATTGCAATAAATTTTGACTGATTCCGCGAGTAACAATATCTTGAAAATCAGCAATGCCTTTTGCTTCGATGCGCTTACGCTCGGCTTCTTGTTCCTCTCGTTTTAAAATAAATTGCATACGCTGGCTTTCTTGTTCCGATTTTAATTTCTCTTCTATCGAAGCAGTAAGTCCTGCCGGTAAAGCAATTTGCCGCATCGGTGCAGATTCAATAATAATGCCGCGGGGTCCGACAAGTTTTTCAAGCTCACTTTTAATTTCGTGAGAGAGTTGTTCACGTGAGGCAGTGTAAAGTGCCTTAGCATCATATTTTGATGTAACACCGCGAACTACAGAACGGAATTGAGGAATCAAAATTATTTCGCCGTAATTTTCGCCCACCGATTTGTAAATCTTGGAAGCATTTTCAGGGTCCAAGCTATAAAGCAAACTAATCTCAAGCACAACACTTAGCCCTTCTTGAGAAGGAACGTTCATAGTCTCTTTCAATTCTTGAGTCTTGATGCTGAACTTTACAATATTTGCAAGAGGGTTAACAATATTAACACCCGATTTCAAAGTGTTATCGCTAACATTTCCTAGAAAATCAACAACACCAACAGACCCTGCAGGCACAACAGTAAATAATTGCATCAGTGTAATTAATGCGCCAATTACTACGCCAATGATAGAAAATTTTGCTTCTTGTATTCTTCCTTTTTTCTTTGAACTGAAGTACACAGATGCAGAAGCAACTAACAATATCAATGCTATTATGAATAACATTTTTCCTCCTTTTAAGTAATTATCCGAATGTAAAATAAGAAGAGTAAGCACCAAAAAAAATTGAGTTGTGGTTTAATCAATCTTCAGGCGGATTTGTATAACCTAAAATAACTGATGAAAAAGCTACTCTATGATTTGTTTAATCAATTTCATAGGCGCGCTTTTTTTGTTTGTAATTTTTATTGAAGCATCAAGTTTTTCTTTTACAGCATCAACTTTTTCTTTTTTATCAGTAAATATTTCTGCTATTACATCACCCTTCTTAATTTTATCTCCTATCTTCGGATAAAAAATTATCCCTGCTTTCGGATCAATCACATCTGTCAATGTCATTCTTCCTGCGCCGAGTTCAAGTGATGACATTCCGATTGCATAATTATCCATTGCTGCTATGTAACCATTCTTATCAGAAATTAACTTTTCGTGAATCTTCGATTTCGGATATTTTTCCGGCTGTTTTAAAAAGGAAACATTTCCACCCTGTAGCCGAACTATCGCAAGAAATTTTTCGAACGCTTTTCCGCTATCAATCATCTCCCGAGAAATTTCAATTCCTTCTTTTATTGATTTTGATTTTCCGCCTAAGTAAATCATTGCGCCGGATAGATTGAGAGTAACCTCGAGCAGATCAACAACATTTTCGCCATGTAAAACTTTTACCGATTCATAAACTTCGAGCCAATTGCCAATGTAATTACCAAGCGGCTGATTCATATCTGTAATAAACCCTATAACTTTTTTGTTGAAAACTTTTGCTGTGTTGATAAGCGATTGTGCAAGAGCTTTTGAGTTCTCAATTGTTCTCATAAAAGCTCCGCTGCCGGTTTTAATATCAAGCACTAGTCCATCAATTCCCTCTGATAGTTTTTTACTCATTATACTAGCAGTGATAAGCGGGATTGATTCTACAGTTCCTGTTACATCCCGTAAAGCATAAATCAATTTATCTGCAGGCGCAATTTCTTCAGTTTGCCCTATAAGAACAGCACCGCATTTTTTTATTACGTTTTTATATTCGTTTAGATTAAGATTGGTTTTGAATCCCGGAATAGATTCAAGTTTATCGAGCGTTCCGCCAGTGTGCCCAAGTCCACGTCCGCTTATCATTGGCACATTAACTCCTGCTGCAGCAACAATCGGTGCAAGTATTAAAGAAGTTTTATCTCCTATGCCGCCGGTCGAATGCTTATCAACTTTTATTCCCGGTATTGAAGAAAGATCAATTATCTTTCCGCTGTATAACATTGATTTGGTAAGCGATGCGGTTTCTTGTTTATTCATTCCGTTTAGAAACGCTGCCATCAAAAACGCTGAGAATTGATAATCGGGTATTGTACCTTTTGTGTAGTTGGAAATCAAAAATTCAATTTCGCTTTCACTT
>JBFLWC010000355.1:0-7963 GCA_040758415.1 Bacteroidota bacterium
ATGAAGTTATTACAAACAAAATTCTTGCTGTTGATGAACCGGCAGATTTCGAGTTATCAAAAAACGGCAGGGTTGAGTTCGAAGTAATAAATGGATTTCTTCAAATAAAGCCCCCTCAATCTCCCCCAAAGGGGGAGAGAAATATGCTTGGTCGGAGTATTGACTCCGACCTGCGCTGAATGATACCCCCGACCCATGGGTCGGGGTATTTAACCTCCTCCCCTTTGGCATAGCCACTATGTGGGGAGGATTTTCCCGTAGGTCCGAAGGACTCCTTACGGAGGATTCTGGCATAGCCATTCCTTCGGAACTTCGGAAAGGTGGGGCTAATAAATGGATTCGTAATTGCTTAACTTTATCAAGTAGAAATTGATTTCCCTTTGAAAGTCTACATGCGAGCAATTACAAACACATTAACTAATAAAGCGCTTCAACAGCGTTATGCAGATTTTGAGAAAGAAGCAATTCCTCATATGAATGCTATTTACAATTATGCTTTACACATGACTGGCGATGAAGATGATGCCGATGATCTTGTTCAAGAAACTTTTATGAAAGCATTCCGTTTTTTTGATAAGTTTGAGCGCGGCACAAATTGCAGAGCATGGTTATTTAGAATTATGAAAAATTCTTACATCAACGATTATAGAAAACAAAAAGCAGAACCCGACAAAGTTGATTACGAAGACGTTCAGAATTTCTACGAGAAGATAAAATCTGATGAAATTTACTCCAAGCATTATGAACTGGATGCTTTCAGCAATCTTTTAGATGACGAGATTTCCAAAGCAATAACTGAACTGCCGGAAGATTTTAGAACCGTAATTATATTAAGCGATATTGAAGGATTTACGTACGATGAAATTGCAAATTTTGTTGATGTACCGGTTGGAACAGTAAGATCGCGTCTGCACCGCGCACGTAAAGTACTCTATACTCAACTTTACGATTACGCAAGAGGAAGAGGATTTATTAAAAAGAAAAAATCTGTAAGAGCAAAAACAATTAATTCAAAACTAACGGCGAGGTAACATGATAACAATCAAGAATATTATTGTGCCAACAGATTTCAGTAAACTTTCTACTTCGGCTTTTGAGTATGCAAAGGATCTTGCTGAAAGGATGGATGCAAAAATTCATCTGATTTATGTATTAGAAAAGACGCCGCCTTTTTTGGCAATGCGCAGTTTAGATGTATCCGAAGAAGATGTAATGAGGTCAATGGAAGAAGAAGCAATCAAACAGTTAGAAGAGACCGCCGAAGGACTAAAAGATGATACTTCAGTGCAAATTGTACACGTGCTGCGTAAAGGAATTGATTATGAAGAAATTATAAAATATTCTAAAGAAATTAGCGGCGATATGATAGTAATTGCAACACACGGAAGAACAGGTATTCTTCACACACTTCTTGGCAGTGTAGCAGAAAAAGTGATTCGTTACGCAAAATGCCCGGTGTTAGTTATTACACCGGAAGAAGAAGAATCATAAAGAGACCTCTGAAATATTATTTAGAAGTACGAATTACGAAGTACGGGGGACGAAGTATGAAAGATGAAGTTGTGCTTTTCACGTCTGCCTGCCGCAGGAGGTGCCACTTAATTAAGAATTCAGCACGACAATCACAGATTTTTCTTCAGAAGAATCATAATGTTATTTGATTCTTTTAATTGAATTCTTTAGGTTTGTGCCGCAAATTTTTTAACAAAAAGAGAGGTGAAATAAGTTGGTTGGAATTACTGTATCAGAGAACGAAAATATTGACAAAGCGCTAAAGCGATTCAAGAAAAAATATGAACGTTCCGGTGTTTTAAAAGAATTTAAAAAGAGAACATTCTTCGTTAAACCCTCCGTAGAAAAAAGGATGGAAGCTATAAAAGCAAAACGGAGAGCTTCGCGTGAACAGATTATCCGGGATCGAAAAGGTTTGTAAATACAAAAATGGTGGTTTCAAAAGTGGGGTATAAGTTTTCAATTTCTTTCAAGGCCTACTTTAGTTAACGACTTTTGTTACGAGTATTTATTTAATTGTTTCTGGTAGTTCAAGTAATCAGAAGTATTCCTCGTTTAAATATATTCAGAAGTGCAATCTAAAAAATTACCCGCTTCTGAAAGCAGAAGCGGGCAAGTATGAAGGACTTAATTGAATAAATATCGAACACCAACTTGCATCTGCCATCTGGAAAGCGGTCCGGGGTCGTTTATAAATGTTTGTTTTGCATTTCCACTGAACTTAAATACTGGTGCGCCCTGTGAATTAAATCTGACCAATTCGAGAGGGGAAGTAGCTGCCGAGTTTGCTACCTGCCTTACTCCCCAATTTGAATTTAGTAAGTTAGCAACATTCAGAACATCAACACTCAACTGGAAAGTATGCTTTTGACTTCCCATGAAGAAAGAAAAATCCTGAAGGATTCTTAAATCAATATTGCTAAACCAGGGGTTAATAGCTCCAAAGCGCTCTGCAATTTTACCTCTGTTATTTTTTAAATAATTATCCTGCTCTATGAAAGCATTGAAGGCATTCCACTGCTGCTGGGCTGAAATGAGATTGCCGTTTGCATCTGTGTAAGGATCAAAATTAATTTCGCTCTGGTTTCTTGGGATGTAAATTAAATCGTTTGAACCGGAGCCATCGCCATTAACATCGCCGGAATAAACATAAGAGTATCTATTTCCACCTGCGCCGTTAAATCTGTTCCCCTCGGCAACTTCAACAAAAACGCCAAAGCTGGTTGCCCAATTTTCAGACCATTCGTGTCGGTAAGTTGCAGATGCAACAATGCGATTACGATTTCCAAATTCAGAATAACTTAGATACGGTTTATTTGGATTTCCTTGAACAGCATTTTGAGACCATAAAACGCTTGCTATTTCTGTTGACTGCATCAAATTTTTTGCTTCCAAAAAAGTGTAAGATAAAGTTGCGTTAAGACCGAAATCGAAATTTTTTCTTAACTGGGCGGTTATACTGTAATTGTATCCTTCGCTCGAATTATCAATTATATAAGCTGCACCTCCAACTGTTGGATTAAGTTTATTATTACCCTGTCCGCCAAAATATGGTCTTCCATCCGGCAAGTATCTAAGCGGCTTTACTAAGTCGGCATTTCTTACATAAATCGAATTAACATCTTTACCGTAAATAAATTCTAGTGTGCCCAAAAGATCCCATGGAAGTTTTTGATCTAACGCTAAGTTGGTAGTCCATACCTGAGGCCATTTAAAGTTTGGAGCCATCGCATTTAGATCAAACGATCTTAAATTAGGAGGAAGATTTGGATTAGCTCCGGGGTTTGAAATGTTATTTCCTATCCAAACAAATGGAAGTCTGCCTGTAAATATCCCGGTTCCACCTCTAAACTGAGTTGAACGATCGCCAGAGACATCCCAGTTGAAACCAACACGGGGAGAGAAAAGAGGAACAGCATCAGGAAGTTTACTTTGGTCTATTGTTTCAGGATTTCCATCCGGATCGAGTAATTTTAAAGATGTTGAAAATGGATTAGATACAAGATTGTTAAAGTACATCGGTATATCTACACGCAAGCCATAAGTCAAAGTAAATTTTTCGGAAATCAGAAATTCATCTTGTGCATAGAATGCAAACTGCCCAACTTTAATGTCTTCCCCTTTAAATGGATTTTTAGAAGCATCGCTTGCCCGTTTATTGAAGTCAATGAAGTTAGGACTCTTTGGGTCAGTGTATTCGAAAAATTGGTCCACAGAGAGAAAAGTTGTGCCCCCTACACCCGGTATAAATGCCGGTACCATGAATAATCCGTAATAGAAAAGATTGAAGGAATTAAAGAACTTGAAGTACTCAAAGTTTACGCCTGCGGTAAGAATATGTTTTCCGGCAAAGTAGCTGAAGTTATTTGTAAACTGCCAAACATCCTGGTTAAGAATATTGTTAATAGAAAAAGGTTCATGCCCTAATGTTGTATAAGTGATTCCGTTCTCTGCAATTTCTATTGTTGGAAACGGTCGGCTGAAGGGATTACGAAAGTCTCTGAAGCGGTTATAGCTTGCGAAAAATCTATTAGCAAATTTATCGCCTCTGCTGTTCAACTCTAATGCGAATGAATTTAATTGATTGTTCATTCTATAACCGGCATTTCTAAACGGAAGAGAATTTTCATTTGGTCCTCTGCCGGTTCCGCCAAAGCTAATAGCAAAAGGATGTGGCGGTAAATCGCGGCGTGCATTAAGGTAGTTGTACCTAAAAGTTAGGTTGTTATTTTCATTAATATTCCAGTCCAGTTTAACAAGAAATTTTTCATTGTTTGTTTCGTTTGTATAATTATCATAAGCACCGGGGTCGTAACCATAAACATCAATCATTCTTTTTCTGATTCTATCCATAACAGAAGCCTGCACTCTCGAAATTCCGAATCCGGCAGCTCCACGGTTTGCCACAAAATTTGTTCCCTGATCTTCTCTTCTTTCAATTTCTCCGTTCAGGAAGATAAAAAGTGTGTTTGGAATTATTGGACCGCTTGCAGAAAAACCGGATTGATTGAAAGATAATCTGGGATCGGCAACAACTTTATTTCCAGCAACGGTATTTCCAAGCAGACTTTGGTTTCTGAAGTAGCTATAGACAGAAGCTTTGTACTGATTAGTTCCGCTTTTTGTAACCGTGTTAATGCCTGCTCCGGTAAAACCTCCTTCTCTAACATCGAACGGCGCAATAGATACCTGCACTTCTGCAACCGCGTCGAAAGGAACGGGTTCCGCATTTGTTTGTCCTCCCGGCGCCGGATCGTCTAATCCGAATGAATTGTTGAAATAGGAACCATCAAGAGAAATGTTATTTAACAACCAGTTCTTTCCACCAAAACTGAAATTGCCATCGCTTCGAGGGTCTAACCTGGTAATATCTCTTGTGCTCCTTTTAATGGATGGAAGTTCTGTAACCTGTTTTGGCGAGACAAATGTTGCAGCACCATTTCTGTTACTATTTAATACATTGTCTTGCTGTGCGGAAATTACAACTTCTGCCAGTTTAACAGCTTCGCTTTGCATTACAAATTCAATGCGTAGATTTTGTCCTAGGTTTAGGTAAATATTTTTCTGCTCTTCTTTTTTAAATCCAACATACGATACTGAAACAGTATAAGGTCCGCCAATTTTTAGGTTTGGAAGACTGAACCTACCTTCGATTGTTGTAAAAGCGCCGTATTGGGTTCCTGTCGGCTCGTGGATGGCAATAACGTTTGCAGCCGGCAAAGGTTCACCATTAGTGTCAATCACAATGCCGTTCATCGAGGAAGTTGTAATTCCTTGAGGCATAATTTTTCCCGAAAACAGTATTAGCAGAAATAGTATTGAGATAGAACAAGTAACTAACTTAGATTTCATAAACGCTCCTCTTTTTTGAGTTTTTAAATGATGTGAAAATGTTGATGGAATAAAAATCATTTTGAGAAGAAACCAATTTTCTATTGAATATAGAAAAAATCTCTTTGGTTGGGAAATAGAATTAGATGCGTTGTAGATTAATGAAAAATTATTTTCAGCTCACCAAATACGATTCGATTGCGCGGTAAACTTTTTCTTTTTCCATTAATTCGCCTGTCCACATCTCATACGCTTTTGCGCCCTGCTCAACAAACATTTTTAAACCGGTAATAATTATAGCACCCTGCAGCTCGGCAAGTTTTAATAATTTTGTTTTAACAGGATTGTAAACAACATCAAAAACAATCTGCCCCGGCATAAAAGAATCTTTGATTGTAGTAGCCGAGTCATCAACTGCAGGGTACATTCCCATCGAAGTTGTATTTACAATAAGTTTCGAATCGCGTAATGGCTCAACCAAATCTGGTGGAACAAGAGGAAGGGCTTTGAAATTATTAAAAAGCATCTTTACAGAAAAATATTCCTTGAGCGATTCCGCTGTCTGCTCTGTACGGTTGATAATATTTATCTGTCCCACTTTGAATGATCTTATCAATGCATAAATGACACTGCGTGCAGCTCCCCCGCTTCCAATTACGGAAACTTTTGCACCTGCTAATTCTTCCTTAAAAGGATTGAGTGTTTCTACAACACCCAAAACATCAGTGTTATATCCGTGTAATGTTCCATCTTCATTTATAACGGTATTAACTGCACCAACAATATTTGCCTCTTCGGAAACATCTTTTAGAAGGGGAAGAATTTTTTCTTTCAGAGGAAGTGTAACATTAAATCCTTTGATACCGAGTGCAGCCATTCCCTTCATAGCATCCTTTAGTAAAGCTGGAGGAACATCAAAGGGAAGATAAATAAAATTCAATCCCGCAAGTTCGAATGCGATATTGTGCATCAGCGGAGAATATGAATGTTTGATAGGATGTCCTATCACACCGATAATTTTGGTGTTATGATTAAATTTATTCAGCGATTGCATTTCTAACTTATGATTTGTTTTCGTCGAGTAATTTGATAAACAGTTTGGAAGTCTTTACGTCAGGATACTCCCTTGTAAATTCGTTTTTCATATTTGGGTCAAGTTCAAATGCAGACTTAAGGCAATCTATTGCCGCTTGAGTGTGTCCGAGTAAAAAATTTATTTTTGCTTTGCCATATAACGAGCTTGCTTGTTTCGGTTCAATTCTAATGCACTCATCAAAAGCTTTCAATCCTTCAAGCCACAATCCAACTTCTACGTAAGTATCAGCAAGCCGATTCCAAACGTTAAAATTATCTCTGTTGTGCTCGAGAGCTTTTAAATAATTATTGATAGATCCGTTTAGATTGCCAAGCGAGTATTCCAGGTCCCCAATTGCAAACCATGCCTCTTCGGGATTTGTAGTTAAAGAGACTGCTCTGTTAAAATCTTTTAGCGCAAGTTGATATTTTCCAACCATATCATAACAATAGCCGCGCGCAAGGTACGCCTCGTAATATTCTGCGTCAAGCTTTATTGATTCTGTGTAGCAGCGGATTGCTCTCTGATACGAGCCGAGTTCTTCGTACGTCTGCCCCATATTAAAAAGAACCGTCTCATCAAAGGGATCAAGTTCGTATGCTTTCTTGTACGATTTCAGTGCGTCGTTTATTTTTCCAACTTTTGAATAAGCAAAACCGCAATTGAACCATGAACTTGAAAAATCGTCGTTCAGTGCAATCGAAAGCTCAAAACAATTTATTGATTTTTCATATTGTTCAAGCCGCAACAGAACAATTCCTTTGTTGTACCAGCCGGTAAAACTATTCGGGTCGAACTCTAAATATTTATCATACGCCATCAGCGCTTTATCTAATTGATCTGTACTTTCGTAACAGAATCCTAGTTCATACCACGCTTCAAGATATTCCGGGTCTGCGGCAAGTGATTTGTTGAAAAAATTAATCGCTTCTGAAAATTTTTCTTTTTTCTCGAAAAGCGCGCCAAGATTAAAAAGTGTTTCTTCATTGTCGGGTTCTATTTCAAGCGCTTTTGTTAAGGACTCAATCGCATCTTCGAACATCCCTAAATTGTCTTCAGCAATTGATTTGTTGATGTAAGTTTCTACATCATTCGGATTCAGAGAGAGAGCTTTTTCAAAACAGCGGTTTGCCTCTTCAAAAATAAATGAGTTATTTAAAAGAATTCCTTTGTATTGCCAGGCTTCGGCATTATAGGGAACGGCTCTTAATAATGCGTCGGCTAAGTATAATCCATCTTCTATCAAATCGCTTTCTAGACAAAGTTGAACTACATCTTCAATAAAATCAAGATGAGCAAATGTATGGCCGTTATCTATATATTCTCTGCAAATTTTTACTTTTGATTTTACCTCTTCCTCATTGTAATCTGAATCATAATTGTCGTTGAGGTAGTCCTCGGGAAAACTCATCCATACTCCGTGTTAATTCTATGGAAAATGTATAGCTAACAAAAGTTAAAATCAAGTTGAAATTTGTTTACCATCCATGACCCAACACGTTTCGCTTTTGCAAAAATTCGTTTTTGTTTACAAAAAAAATCACT